>NZ_RBLT01000089.1:0-1531 GCF_003989315.1 Microbacterium sp. HSID17254 | reverse complement strand
TCCGCAGCTTCTCCGCCGCCGAGGACGCGTGATGACCGCAGCCGCCGAACGGACCTCCACCCCCGCGACGCCGCCGCGGAAGGCCCCGCGCGGGGCGGGGCCGCTGCTGAGCGTGCTCGCCTGGATCGTCGGGCTCGGGTTCTTCTTCCCGGCGCTGTGGATGGTGCTGACCGCCTTCAAGACCGCGGCGCAGGCCGTCACGATCCCGCCGACGGTGTTCTTCGTCCCCACGTTCGACAACTTCGCCGAGGTGTTCGGCGGCGGCGTCGGGCCCTACCTACTCAACTCGCTGTTCGCGACGGTCGCCTCGCCGGTGCTGGTCCTGCTGCTGGGCACCCCGGCCGCGTTCGCGCTGTCGCTGCGGCCCGTGCAGAAGACCCAGGCCGTGCTGTTCTTCTTCATCTTGACCAAGATGCTGCCGGTCGTAGCGGCGATCGTGCCGATCTACGTCGTCGTGAACTACCTGGGCGCGCTGGACAACATCTGGACGCTCGTCGTGCTCTACACGGCGATGAACCTGCCGATCGCGGTGTGGATGATGCGGTCGTTCTTCCTGGAGGTCCCCAAGGAGCTCCTGGAGGCCGCGAGCATGGACGGCGCCTCGCTGTGGCGCTCGCTGCGCGAGGTCGTCCTGCCGATCATCTCGCCGGGCATGGCCGCCACCGCGCTGATCTGCATGATCTTCGCCTGGAACGAGTTCTTCTTCGCGGTGAACCTGACCGCCTCGCGGGCCGCGCCCGTGCCCGTCTACCTCGTCGGGTTCATCACCTCCGAGGGCCTGTACTTCGCCAGCCTGCTCGAGGCGGCCACCGTGGCGGCGCTGCCGGTCGTCACCGCCGGCTGGATCGCCCAGAACAAGCTGGCCCAGGGCCTGTCCTTCGGGGCCGTCCAGTGATCGTGTTCGTGAACAGGATGGGAGCCCGCCGTGGCTGACGTGGTGTTCGACCAGGCATCTCGGATCTACACCCCCGGGGCGAAGCCGGCCGTCGACCGGCTGGACCTGACGATCGAGGACGGCGAGTTCGTCGTGCTCGTCGGGCCGTCCGGATCGGGCAAGTCGACAGCACTGCGGATGCTCGCGGGCCTCGAGGAGATCGACGGCGGCTCAATCCGGATCGACGGCGAGAACATGGTCGGTGTCGCCTCCCGGGACCGGGACATCGCCATGGTGTTCCAGAACTACGCGCTCTACCCGAACAAGACCGTCGGGGAGAACATGGCGTTCCCGCTGAAGATGGCCGGGATCGACAAGGCCGAGCGCGCGGTCAAGGTCAAGGAGGCGGCCGAGATCCTCGGCCTGACCGACTACCTCGACCGCAAGCCGCGCGCCCTGTCCGGCGGCCAGCGCCAGCGCGTCGCGATGGGCCGGGCGATCGTGCGCGAGCCGCGCGTCGTCCGGATGGACGAGCCGCTGTCGAACCTCGACGCGAAGATGCGCGTGGAGACCCGCACCGAGATCGCGGCGCTGCAGCGACGCCTGGGGGGCACCACCGTCTCCGTACCCCACGACCAGGTCGAGGCCATGACGATG
>NZ_RBLT01000088.1:0-1613 GCF_003989315.1 Microbacterium sp. HSID17254 | reverse complement strand
GTCGCGGACACCCTGCTGACGGCCCACCGGCGCGCGGCCGAGATCCTGCACACGGTTCCCGGGGTGCAGGCGGGCTGGACGATCGCCACCCAGGCCTTCCACTCCACCGGCGAGCCCGGCGCCGACGGGATGCTCGCGACGTACGGCGACCCGCGCGACCACTGGTACCCGCACCACTGCGCCGCACACGACCTCGGCGGCGCGCCGGCCGCGCAGGTCGTCCCCGTTCTCAAACAGCATCGGATCGTGGCCGCCCTGGCGCAGGAGCGTTACGACGCCGGAGCCGACGAAGCCTCTGCTGCCGACGACCGCGATGCGGGCGTCGGGTAGGTAGGGCTCGGCGACGCGTCCGACGCCGTCGGCGGTCGCGCACGCCGTGCGTGGCGCGAAGATGCCGAGGGCGTCGATGTCCTTGGCGGGGTCGATCTCGTTGAGCAGTGCGAGCACGGGCTGCGGTGGCGGGGCCTGGACGATGATCCCGGCGACCTGGGGGTCGTCGTTGGCGCGGCGGATGATGCCGGCGATCTCGCTGATGCCGGCGCTGTCGGGCACGACGATGTGGTCTGGGGTGGCGCCGAGCGCGGTGAAAGTGCGCACCTTCTGCTCGGCCGAGACGCGGGATGCCTCCATCCGGGCGGCCCAGACGGTGTCATGGGTGGTCGGCTCGAACCGCACGACCATCATGCGAGTCCCGTGTTCCTGCAGGGTGGCGGCGTAGGCGTCGCGGTAGGTGTCGCGCACCTCAGCCAGGATCGCGCGGCCGGGGATCGGGCGGGTCTGGGATGTGTCGGTCATCCCTGATGTGCGCCGGTGTCGCCGCCGTCTTGTCGGGGTCGGGGGATGTCCCAGGGGATCGCGGCGAGGACTTCGTCGACCGGGCGCAGGAGGAGCTCGTCGAGTAGCCGGCGGGAGTCGTCGTAGTCGAGTCGGGTCACCTCGTCCCAGGCCGGGACGCTGTAGCGGTCGAGGGTCCAGTGGAGGTCGACGCGGGTCAGCGATTCCGGTCCGGTTGGGTCGGCGCTGGAGAAGTCGCCGTGGTGCACCAGCCACGTAATCGCGCCCGGGTCGACGCTGCCCGGCACGAGCTGGGCGCGTGCGCTGTTCGCGGCGCCGGCGACGTCGGAGAGGACGTAGTGGCCGCGGGGTTGGCCGCGCAGCTCGCTGAGCACGACGGTCAGCAGCAGGCGATCGGTTGCTGCCGGGTCGCGGGTGCCGCGCAGGCGCGCCAGGCACGACGTGTTCGCCCCGCAGCGGTGCGGCCAGCTCAGGATCGCGTCGCTGGCCAGCGTCAGGCCGTGAGTGTGGGCCGTAGTCAGAGCGGTCATCATCGTTCACGGCTCCAGGTTCGTCATGGCCTGCTGCGGAAGGGGCGCGATCGGGGCCGGCGGTACGTGGTTCTCGAGGAGCTGCAGCAGCAGCTCGTCGCCGCGGGGGCGGGCGATGATCTGCAGACCGACCGGGCACCCGTCGGCGGTGAAACCTGCCGGGACGCTCACTGCGGGGTGCCCGGAGAGGTTGATGCCCCAGGTGAGTGCGACGCTCAGGTGTGCGCCGGGGCCGTCGTGGCCATGTGCTCGCCCGGGGGTCGTGGGCGTCATCAACAGGTCGAAGTT
>NZ_RBLT01000087.1:0-1633 GCF_003989315.1 Microbacterium sp. HSID17254 | reverse complement strand
CCGGTGGGATCATCGTATAGACCGAGGTGCCAGCTGATGTTCGACTGCACGAGCCCGACCGCGTCGGCTCAGAGCATTGATCTCCCCGAAGGATCGATCCCGCTCGCTCGACACGGCCTCGCACGCGCAGCGCCCCGGCCCATGAGGGACACGTCCACCGCCGAGGCTCCCGGACCAAGCCCTACCCCCGGCGCACGGGTCGACGCACTCGACCCGCTCTCAGATGCCGGACTGCTGCGCGCCCACCTGGCCGGCGACCCGCAGTCGTTCAACGAGCTGATCCGGCGCCACCCCACCCTGCTCCGTATCGTCGCCCTCCGGGTCCTGGAGAACCATCACGACGCCGATGACGCTGTGCAGGACGGCCTACTAGGCGCCTCCCGCAGCGCCGACACCTACGCCGGGCGCAGCTCGGTCGGAGCCTGCCTTCGCACGATCACCGAGAACACCGCCCGCATCGCCGCTCGCACCCGGCAACGCGACCAACGCCGCGTCACCGACATCCCCCCCAGCCGCCTTGCCGACACCGAACAGGTCGGTGCCGACCCCGCAGACGTGGTCACAGACCGGGCCCTTATCGCCATGGCGTTGGCCCAGATCCCCACCCCGTGGCGCCGGACCTTCGAGCTGATCAAGGTCAATGGGCGCTCGTACGCGGAAACGGCCGAGGTCCTCGGCGTGCGCATCGGGACCGTCCGCAGCCGCATCAACCGGGCCAACGCCGCGCGAGCACAACTCCGTGCGAAAGAACGCGAAGCTCGCGGGAACCTCTGAGACTCCTCCGCGATTCTCCTCTACTTACCAGCGCATCGGAGTGGCTGTGACCACACCGCCCGACGACCGCAACTCCACGGCACCGTTCAGCTGGGAGGACCTGGCGGATCTGCCCGCCGGGACACTCACCGCTGGACAAGAGGAACGGCTACGCATCGTGATGGACCGCAACCCTGACCTCGCTCACCGCATGCTGGCCGAACTCGCCGCAGTAGAGACCGAGTTTCCAGACCCGCCCAACGCGCACGACCCGCTCCACGTGCCGCCCCAGGTGGCCGCCCGATGGCAATCGGCGCTCGCGCGAGAGGCGGAACGCCGAGCCAACGGGTACCGCGCCGACCTCGAGGACTCGCACGACATGGCGGACCGTGTGGGTATGCCCGAACCGGCGCCGGAGGACCACGACCGCAAGGATCCCGGGGACGAGCAGGGTTGAGCGCTCGACCCCAACCACTTCGCTCGGCAGGGGCACGCGTGTCGCCATCCAGGTTTCAGAAGTATCGACGACCCTTCATCCGGCGGTGGGGCTCGCGGCCTGCCGCGCCGGGGCGCGGTAGTCCGGGCGCCGTGCCGGGCTCGGTGGACTCGCGGCTGCCAGAGGGAAGGACTCGTTGACCAGCAGCGGAGCCGTCGACGCGGTCACGGCCCTGTCCGGGCCGGTTCGACCGTCGAGCACCAGCGGCCCAGCGGCGGTGCAGCCGCAGACCATCCCGTGCCAGGCTGAGGTGACGGTGGGGACGGCCCGTGCGGAGTCGCGGGTGATCGGCGACAGCTCGGTGCCGTCGTCGTCGAGGGCGAGGACGGCGTCGGCGCCGGTGTAGGGGGCCAGCGAGCAGATCGTCAGGTGCTGCTCGTCGGA
>NZ_RBLT01000086.1:0-1711 GCF_003989315.1 Microbacterium sp. HSID17254 | reverse complement strand
GGTGGGCAGCCCGCCCCCGGGGCGCGGCATGGATCCTTAGGGTGCTCGGACGCTGAGACCTCCCAACGGAGTATGTACTGGCGACGCCGCGCATGAACTGCAAAGTGCTGCGCTGTCCCGAGCTGTCGTGTGGTGGCACCAGACGCATCGTTTCCTACTTGAGGGGCTACAGCCCCATGTTGGTGGCGGCGTTCGCGCTCCATGCGGTCTGCACGCGGACGTAGCCGCCGACCGAGGCCAGGGAGCGGTGTCGGGTCTGGGCGGCGATCTCGCGGTCGGAGGCACCGCGCAGATGTGCCCAGGTCACGAACCCGGCTCGCAGGGAGTGCGGGGAGTAGCCCTGCTCGGCGTGGCCGGCCGCGGCGGCGAGCTCGGTGATGCGGCGGTTGACCGAGGCCCGGTGAAGCCCGGTGGGGGCCGGCCGGTTGCCGGTGGAGACCCGGCGCAGCAGCGGGCCCTCGGTGATCCCGGAGAGCTGGAGCCAGGCGTCGAGGGCGCGTACGGGGCAGGCGTCGGGGTGGCCGGCGTAGGGCAGGACGCCGAGCTCGGTCTGTTCGCCGCGCTGGTTGGTCTTCGACGAGGGGATGACCAGGGTCCGGCCGCGGTCGTGGGGCAGGACGTTGTCGACGGTCGGCGCGCAGAGTTCGGAGCAGCGCAGCGCGGAGAAGAACCCGATCAGCAGCAGGGCGCGGTCGCGGGCGCCGGCGAGGTCGGGCTCGGATGGGCGGGTGCGGAAGTCGCGGGTGGTGGCGGTGGCTGCGACGAGGTCGAATAGCTGTGGGGGCATCAGCGGCGGGGCCTGGTCGGGTGGGGCGCCATGGACGTGGCGGATGCCCTCCCAGACCGTGGTGACCCGGGCCGGGCTGGTCGGGTCGGGTAGGTCCTGCAGTGCGTGGAAGAACCGGATCGCGGCCATGCGCCGGCTCATGGTGGAGACCTTCGCTCCGGGTCGTGCCAGGGCGGTCAGGTATCCGCTGACCGCGGCCGGTGGGGCGGGTGTGGGCGCGTGGTGTGCGCCGGCGCACCAGTCACAGAACTCGTCCCAGTCGGCGCGGTAGGCCTCGATGGTCGCGGCGGCCTTCGAGGCCTGGCCGTAGGCGGCCTCCTCGGCCGAGAGCGGGCCGCCGTCGAGGTCGGTGACGGGCACCAGCCCGGCGACCGCGACCGCGGCGGTGGGCTCGCGGTGCTGGTGATCGGACACGATCAGCAACGGTAGCGAGCCGGGCCGACCTCGTTGGGGACCCGCGCCGCGACAGCGGCGGACCACTGGGGGAGAGGTCATGTGATCTGGCCATTGTCACGCTCGGAGCGGTCTGTACGACAGACGGTGCGAACGCCGGACGGACACCGGCTCCTTGGCGCTGAACTGATCATGGGATGGAGTCGCTGGTGGCATCTGATCTGGAGACGCTGATCGCGCAGGTGTGGAGCCCCGACGTCCGTCCCCTCGCACAGGAGGCGGGGCGTTGCTACAACGCCGGTGCGATCCGGTCCTGCATCGCCGCGACCTGGTCGGCAGTGGGCGCCGACATCATCGGGAAGCTGGTCCGCCTGGCGGATGAAGGCGACGCCCAGGCCCAGCAGTTCCGACACAAGGTGGAGACTGCCCGAGAGCACGGTCTGAGGCCCGAGGGTGTCACCGCCATGCAGAGGATCGAGGGCATGCTGGTCGACGAGGCCGTGAAGTTCGAGCTGATCGACACGATCGACG
>NZ_RBLT01000085.1:0-1758 GCF_003989315.1 Microbacterium sp. HSID17254 | reverse complement strand
GTACGTGAAATGGTACGCGTCGTCGACCTGACCCACCCGGAGGCAAAGATTGTCCTCGTACAGGGCGCACCGACCAACGCACTCACCAGCCTGTGGAACCAGGTCTGCGCGCCCCTGCTTAACGAAGCACCAGACCACCAGGGTTACCTACCCGCACTAGCTGCAGAAATTCTCGCTGCCACCGGGTTCGAGTAACTGTCCTGGCATCAAGTAACAGTCAAGGTGACATTCCCCGAAACCGATCCAACGACGCGAGCCAAGGCCGCTGCCGAAACACTGGCAGCCTTCTGGCACACCGATCATCCTCAGCAAGGCGAACTACGCGAAACCCTACAACCTGTATTGCAACAGCATCTCAGCGCAGAAACCACTCATATCAACGACACCGGCGTCATGCTAATAGCACGACCCGCCCGCAACGAGGTATTCTTATAACGATCTGATGCGCAGTAGCGGTGTCAGCGGCGGGCGGCACGCCGCCCGCCGCTGACAATCTTCGATCGTGCCACCTTGTCTAATCCTGCCTCGACAGGGCGTGGGCGCTTTTTCTTCCGCCCTGTGCACGATAGGTGCCGGCTCCGCGTTTGTCTTTGGGGTGGCGGAATGAGGTGTTCTCAGTAGTGGGCGTATTCAGGCGGTCGACGCATCTAGCTCTACGAGTTCGGCGAACACCTCGGAGGGCTTCTTCCAGTTGTGGATCTTACGGGGTCGGTCGTTGATGTCGCTAGCGACCATCGCGAGATATTTCGGGTCCGAGGTGATGGCTACGCCTTTCGGGAAGTACTCGCGGACGATGCGGTTGAGGTTCTCGTTGCTGCCGCGTTCCCACGGGGAGTGTGGGTGGGCGAAGTAGACCGGCATCGACCCCTTCGTGACGGTGGCGTGTCCGGCCATCTCCGCGCCGCAGTCCCAGGTCAGCGAGGCCCGCATGTGCTCGGGCAGCGCGTGGGTGGCGGCGATGACCCCGCGCCCGACGGTGAGCGCGTCACGCCCGTGCAGCGGGACCAGGACCAGGAACCGGGATGTGCGTTCGACCAGCGTCGCGACGGCGGTCTTACCGGCCTTGCCGATGACCAGGTCGCCTTCCCAATGTCCGGGCACCGCCCGATCGTCGGCCTCGGCCGGCCGGGCGTCGATGTAGATCGGGCCGGTGATCCGCGGTGCCGGTGGGGGCTTGTGGCCGCCTCGGCGGGTGGTGCGTCCGGAGCGTAGTGCGAGCAGCTCGCGGGCCAGGGTGGACACCGGGGTGGCGTAGATCCACTGGTAGATCGCCTCGTGGGACACCCGGCAAGCCTGATCGTCGCGGTAGTCGATCGGCAACCGGCCCGCGATCGAGGCGGGTGACCAGCCACGACGCAGCAGGGCGTGCACGAGACCGCGTAGCCGCGGGTGGCGGTCCACCGCCAGCTGCTTCGGGCGCCCCCGTGAGGCCTCAGCCCGTCCCTGAGCCGCCGCGGCCCGGTAGTCCCGCCGGCCGCCGTGGCGGCGGACCTCACGCGAGATCACCGACGGATCACGGCCCACGACCGACGCGATGTCCTTGTAAGACAACCCCTCCGCGAGACCGCGGGAGATCTCCTCCCGATCCGGCAACATCAACATCTCACGCACGGAACATCCTGTCCCGCCGAACAACCAAGATCAAGTGCTACGACCGGCTGAACTCACCCTGCTCTACTCATTGAGCGAGATCGGGCTCTTTAATTCCGCCCAGACATCGAGTTGACCGGAGTGAAAGTCGAGTGACGAGCGCAGTAA
>NZ_RBLT01000084.1:0-2089 GCF_003989315.1 Microbacterium sp. HSID17254 | reverse complement strand
CGGACACGAATGCGGTGCACACCGTCCCCGACCACGTCGGCACATACGTCATGTCCACCACCCACAGCTGGTTCGGGCTCGCCGCGGTGAAGTCCCGATCGACCAGGTCCGGTGCCCGCCCGGCCTGGGCGTCGGGGCGGGTGGTGATCACCGGCTGCCCGCGGCGCACCCCGCGCAGCCCGAGACGGCGCATCCGCCGCTCCACCGTGCAGCGCGCCACCGGCCGACCTGTTCGCCCGGTGACCCCGTCGCGGCGCCGTTGGTGCCACATCTTGCGGGCGCCGTAGACCCCACGGCCCTTGTCGCGGTCGAAGAACGCGGCCTCGAGCGTGTGCGACAAGGTCGGGTCGCGCAGGGTGGGCCGGGACGGGGCCCAGTTAGTGTGCGAGTAATGGCCCGGCGGGGCGACCGGGATGCACGAGGGGCGCAAGAGGGCGAAGATCGGCTCGACCCCGAACCGGGCACGGTGGGCGTCGATGTAGTCCACGATCATCGCAGTCGGCGGTCGAGCTCCGCCACGGCGAAAAACGCCGACGCGGTCTTGAGGATCTCGTTCGCCCGCCGCAGCTCGGCGTTCTCCTGCCGTAGCCGCTTGAGCTCGTCGGATTCCACCGTGGTCACACCTGGGGTGACGCCGTCATCGATGTCGGCCTGGCGACACCACCCCCGGAGGGCGTCGGGCAGGATCCCCAGCTGCGGACCGATCCTCTTGCACGCAGCGTTGACCGACAGCCCCGGATCCTCCTGGCGCGCCTGGCGGACCATCCGCTTCGCGCGCTCACGCATCTCGTTGCTGAACTTCCTCGGTGCCGGCACGATCTCCACCCTTCCGTGGGATCAGAGCCTCCACCACTCCCGGGGCGCTTCAGGAGGTCAGCGCGAACCTGCGGGTCAAGGAAGTCAAGAGCAGCGACACCGAGCGGTTCGTGGTCGGCCACAACCCAGACGCCGCCGACCGGGACGCCGCGGTCCGCGCGAACCTCGTCGAGCGGATCGAAGAGATGATCGAGACCTCCGATCGGTTGTCGCCGACGAAGCGGGCCGAGCTGCGCGGGGTGATCTCCACCAAGCCTGGGCTGAACCGGTTCCTGCGCGTCACACCGGGCGGGCTGCTCCGCGTCGACACCGCAAGGATCACCGCGGACGTGAAGCTGGACGGGAAGTACCTGCTGCGCACCTGCGATCCGCACCTGCCGACTGAGGACATCGCGCTGGGCTACAAGCAGCTGCTGGAGGTCGAGCGCGGCTGGCGGGACATGAAGCAGGTCCTGGACCTGCGGCCGGTCTATCACCGACTCGAGGACCGCATCCGCGCGCCCGTCGTGCCCTGCTGGCTCGCACTGCTCCTGGACCGCGTCGTCGAGACCCAGGCCGGCGCCCCCGACCAGGCCACGACCTGGCCCCGCCCCCGCGACCAGTTACCGCGACTGCACGTCGGCATCTTCACCCGCCCGGCCGGGCTGTTCCGCCAGACCACCCCACCCAGCGCCGAGGTCCGGCGGCTGCACCAGGGCCTCGACATCGCCCTGCCGCCGCGGATCCTCGACCTCGACACCGAGCCGTCCACAACGCCCTGACCAGGGACAACACCGCCGCCTAGTGACACGACATGTCACCAGGCCGACACCCGTCTCCCCAGCTCAGACTCCCTATCCGGGCACTTTCATCGGACAGCAGCTGCGGAACCCAGGTCTGCCCACGAACTGCGGAACCCGGGCAGAACGCCCGCACGCACCGGTGGGGCGGCCCCCGGGGAGTCGGGGCCGCCCCACCGGGCGAGGCAACGCAGCACTGGGCAGCCGAGGGGGATGACTCCCAGCGCGATCGCCGTTGCCATCATCACCAGCGAGCACACCGCAGCCCGCCAGATGACCTTCTTATGGTGATCAGCCAGGTCGACCTTGGCCAACGACACCAACAACAGCATCGCCGGAACCAGCGGGCTGGTCATGTGCACCGGCTGCCCGATGAGCGCCGCCCGGGCCATCTCCACCGGTGTGATGCCGTAGTGCCCGGCCGCCTCGGACAGGATTGGCAGGATCCCGAAGTAGAACGCATCGTTGGTGAGGAAGAACGTCAACGGCATGCT
>NZ_RBLT01000083.1:0-2653 GCF_003989315.1 Microbacterium sp. HSID17254 | reverse complement strand
CTGCGGTCCGCAGGGCTGCTCGTCGAGCTTCCACTACGGGGCCGACCTCGCCAACGGCTGCGGCGCCGCGATCTACGCCGCGAACTCCGGGACGGTGGACTACGCCGGCCCGAACGGCAACTACGGCAACTACGTGCGCATCCAGCACGGCGGCGGCGTCAGCACGGGGTACGCGCACATCAAGCCCGGTGGCATCATCGTCCGCAGCGGGCAGTGGGTGCAGTCCGGTCAGGTCATCGCCTACGCCGGCGACACGGGACGCTCGTTCGGCTGCCACCTGCACTTCGAGGTCTACATCAACGGCGGGTACACCAACCCCGTGCTCTTCATGGAGCAGCGCGGCATCTACGTCTGACCGGCCAACCCCGCGAAACCCCGCTTTATCGTCGATGCCCCGCCGTATCCACGTGGACACGGCGGGGCTTCGGCGCGAAGACGGGGTCTCGGGAGGGGTCAGCGCTTGAGGTTCGTGAGCTCCTGCAGCACCTCGTCGCTCGTGGTGATGATGCGGGCGTTGGCCTGGAAGCCGCGCTGCGCGACGATGAGGTTCGTGAACTCCTGCGAGAGGTCGACGTTCGACATCTCGAGCGCGCCGCTGATGATGCCGCCGAGGCCGCCGGTGCCCGGCTGCCCGAGCTCGGCCTGACCGGAGTTGCCGCTCGGGCGGAACTGCGAGGAGCCCACCTTCTCCAGGCCCCCGGGGTTCACGAATCCGGCCAGCGCGATGCGTGCCAGCACCTGGGTGTCGCCGTTGCTGAAGGTGCCGACGAGGCTGCCGTCGTTCGTCAGGGCGTAGGAGCTCAGCGTGCCCGCCGGCTTGCCGTTCTGCTCCTTGATCGCGATGTCGTTGACGTCGGCGAAGCCGGTCACACCGGACAGGTCGACGGTGACGCCGCCCGACACGATGCTCCCGGCGCCGTTCTGCACCCCGTCGGTGAAGGTCAGTGCGGTGCTCGCACCCGCCCCGTCGGTGACGTCCCACCCGGTCGCGCTGCGCGTGAACGTCAGCCGCAGGGTGGACGCGGAGCCGTCGGCGCCGTAGGTCTTGATGTCGCGCACGAGCGTCTCGCCGACCGCAGCACCGGAGGGCAGGTTGCCGGTGGCGCGCGCGGTGGTGGTGGCGGCCGCGGGGCTGAGGGCGCCGACGGGGAGCGTGATGTCCCCGATGCCCTGACCGGGGACGATCGCCCCGTTGGTCGCGGTCCAGCCCTGGACGAGGGCTCCGCCGGCACCGACGAGACGGCCGCTCGCGTCGAAGGTGAAGCCGCCGTTGCGGGTGTAGAGGGTCTCGCCGCCGGAGCGGACGACGAAGAAGCCGTCGCCCGAGATCATCAGGTCGGTGGGGACGCCGGTCGGCTGCGGGGCTCCTCCGGCGAAGTTGGTGCTGATGCCGGCGACCTGCACGCCGAGTCCGACCTGGGCGGGGTTCTGCCCGCCGGCCGCCTGCTGCGGCAGCATCGAGTTGCGCAGGAGCTGGGAGAGGGAGTCCTGGAACTGCACGGAGGACGCCTTGAAGCCGGTCGTGTTGACGTTGGCGATGTTGTTGCCCGTGACGTCGAGCATGGTCTGGTGCGAGCGGAGTCCGGAGATTCCGGAGAAGAGGGAACGGAGCATGGTGGTGCCTTTCTGGGGAGCGGGGTCAGGCAGCGGTGCCGGGGACGAGGGAGACGCCGGAGATCGCGTCGAGGGGGATCGACTTCTCGCCGATGGTCACGGTGGGGACGGCTCCCGCGTAGGAGACCGCGGTGACGACGCCCTTCTGGGTGACACCGTCGGCGTCGACGTACTGCGCCTCCTGCCCGAGGAGGGCGGCGGCGGTCTGCCGCATGCTGAGGGCGAAGCTCTCGGTGCTGGTCGAGGCGAGCGCCGTCAGCTGTTCCATCGAGGCGAGCTGCGTCGTCTGGGAGATCATCTCGTTGGTGTTCATCGGCGAGCTCGGATCCTGGTTGGTGAGCTGGGTCACGAGCAGCTTGAGGAACACCTCCGAGTCGAGGGTCTTCTTGCGCTCTGTCGCCGGCGTCGTGCTGCCGGTCTGCACACCGGACGTCGGCGTGGCACCCGGGGGCAGGGTGCCGGTGATGGAGTCGACCGTGGTCATGGAGTCCTCTCTGATCAGGCGTAGACGTCGATGCCGCCGGTGGGCGCGGCGGGCGGTGCGGGCGGGGGCGGGGAAGCGGTCGGCGCCGAGGCCGGGGGACGCGGGGTGGTCGGCGGGCGCGGGGTGTCCGGGTCGCCGTTCCCGGTCTGGCCGTGCGTCGTCGCGCCGTGCTGGGGCGAGGAGGACGAGCCGTCCCCGGTGCTGAGGCTCAGGGTGGCGTGCGGCGCGGCGACCGCGAGGTCCCGGCGGAGATCGACGAGGAGGGCGCGCAGGGCGTCCCTGCCCATCTCGCTCGGGGCCTGCAGCTCGATGCGCAGGGTGGAGCCGGCGATGTGGGCCCGCACGGTGACGGGACCGAGGTTCTCCGGCGAGACGGTGAGCGTGATCCGGTGATCGCCGTCGGGGGCCTGAGCCAGGGACAGCACCGGAGCCGCCACCTGGGGGAGCAGGGCCGGTCGGACCGGCGCGGGGACGGAGCTCGACGGCGTGACGGGCGCGGTGGCCGTGGCGGCGACCGGGCTAGGCGCGGGCGTGGACCCGGCTGCGACCGGGTCG
>NZ_RBLT01000082.1:0-2962 GCF_003989315.1 Microbacterium sp. HSID17254 | reverse complement strand
CGCTGTGGGAGACGGCGACGATCCCGATCATCCGGCGTCCGCGAGGGCCGCCGCGAGCGCCTCGAACAGGAGCGCGGTCGAGGCGGCTCCGGGGTCGAGGTGGCCCGCGCTGCGTTCCCCGAGGTAGCTCGCCCTGCCCTTCCGGGCGACGAGCGGCACCGTGGCGTCGCGGCCGGCGGACGCGGCATCCGCCGCCGCCCTGGCGGCGGACGCGGCATCGGCTCCTCCGGCGAGGGCGGCGTCGAAGGCATCCACCGCGGGCGCCATGGCGTCGAACATCGTCTTGTCGCCCGCCTCGGGCTTGCCCCGCGCGACGATGCCCTCGAGGCCCGCCCGGAGCGCGGCGGCGAGCGCCGGTCCGTCGAGCGACGTGACCGCACCGGCGGACATCCCCATGCGCAGGAAGAACGTGCCGTAGAGGGGGCCGCTCGCGCCGCCCACCGAGCTCACCAGGGTCATGCCGACGGTCTTGAGCAGCTCGTCGATCGTCGCGGGCGTCGTCGCCGCGAGCTTCTCCCCGACCGCCGAGAAGCCCCGCGCCATGTTCGCGCCGTGATCGGCGTCCCCGATGGCGGAGTCCAGTTCCGTGAGCCAGTCCCGTTGCGCCGTGACGGCTTCCCGGTACCGGGAGATCCAGTCGACGAGGGCGTCGGTGCCGACGGCCGCCATCACGCGCCCCACCGCAGGCCGGGGGTGATCACCGGGGCGTCCCACAGCCGCAGCAGCTCGTCGTCGGCCTTGAGCACCGTGACGGAGCACCCGGCCATGTCGAGGGACGTGATGTAGTTGCCGACCAGGTTGCGCGCGATCTGCACTCCGGACCTCTCCAGGATCGACGCGACCTCGCCGTACATGAGGTAGAGCTCGATCAGGGGCGTGGCCCCCATGCCGTTGAGCATCACGATCGCAGGCCCGGTGGCGTCGAGGTCGCCCAGGATCGGCTCGACGAGCTGCCGCGCGATCTCCGACGCGGGGGCGAGCGGCTCACGGTGGCGGCCCGGCTCGCCGTGGATGCCGATGCCGATCTCCATCTGGTCGTCGGGGAGGTCGAAGGTGGGCTTGCCCGCGGCGGGGACCGTGCAGCTGGTGAGGGCCATGCCCATGGAGCGTCCCTGACCGTTGATGCGCTTCGCGAGGTCGACCACGGCCGCGAGGTCGCGGCCCTCCTCCGCCGCCGCCCCCACGAGCTTCTCCAGCAGGACCGTGAGGCCGACGCCTCGGCGCCCCGCGGTGTAGAGCGAGTCCTGCACGGCCACGTCGTCGTCCACGACGACCGTGCCCACCTCGATCCCTTCCATGGCGGCGAGTTCGGCGGCCATCTCGAAGTTCAGCACGTCGCCCGTGTAGTTCTTGACGATGTGCAGCACGCCGGCGCCGCGGTCGACCGCCTGGGTGGCGACCTGCACGCGGTCGGGGGTGGGCGAGGTGAAGACCTCGCCGGCGACGGCCGCGTCGAGCATGCCGGTGCCGACGTAGCCGCCGTGCAGGGGCTCATGGCCGGATCCGCCGCCGGAGACGACGGCCACCTTGCCCTGCGCCTTCGGTGTCGCCCGGGTGATGACGTGGTTCTCCAGGTCGACCGAGAGTTCGGGGTGTGCGGCGGCGACGCCCTTCAGTGACTCGACGAGGACGTCCTCCGGGGCGTTGATGAGCTTCTTCATCCTGCGATCTCCTTTGATGCGGCGTGAGTCTCGAGCGAAAATCCGAAAAGGATTCGTCAATGTCGAATATGCTCGGAGCCTGCCGGGTTGTCAAGATCGATCCGGCGACCGGAGACCCGGCTCGACGACGACCGGAAGGAGGACGCGCATGATCCAGGCGATCGATCGCGCGGCGAAGATCCTCGACCTGCTCCAGGGCGCCCGCCACCTCGGCATCACGGACCTCTCCGCAGCCCTGAGCCTGCCGCCGTCGACCGTGCACGGCCTCGTGAAGTCGCTGCGCGCGCACGGCCTCGTCGCGAAGGAGCGCGGCGGACAGCGGTACATGCTCGGCCCCACCCTGCTGCGACTGAGCAACGTGTACCTCGACACCCTGGACGTGCGGGCGCGGGCGATGCGCTGGACGCAGGAGCTGGCGCGACGCACCGGGATGTCCGTGCGCCTCGGCGCCCCGCACCTCACGGACGTCCTCGTGATCCACCACAACCTCCGCCCCGACGACAGCCCGCAGATGCTGGAGACGGGGATGGCGGTCCCCGCGCACGCCTCCGCGATGGGGAAGGTGCTCCTCGCGTACGACCAGGGCTTTCAGCAGAGCGTGTTCGCCGAGCCCCTGCGCAGCCTCACCGGCGACACGGTCACCGACGTGGCGCGACTGACCCTCGAGCTGCCGGGGATCGCGGAGCGCGGGACGGCGGCGGAGAGCGACGAGGCCGTCCTCGGCGAGTCGTCTCTCGCGGCGCCGATCGCCGACGCCTCGAACACGATCGTCGCCGCGGTGGCCGTCGTGCTCCCGACCGCGGAGGCACCGGCATCCGACACCGTCGTGCACGCGCTCCGCGAGACGGCACGGAACATCTCCCGCGAACTCGGCGCGACGTCCTGGCCACCGCCCGTGGCCCCCGCCGAGGACTGACGGCGGGCGCGTCCTCCTCGATCCCGGCGGTCAGCCGCGCAGGGCGAGCGCGAACGGCAGCACGGCCGTGGCCCCGGCCTGCCGCACCGCGCGCGCCGCGACCGTCAGGGTCCAGCGACTGTCGATGAGGTCGTCGACGAGCAGCACCGGGCCGGCGGGGACCTCGAGATGCGCCGCGTCGAAGCGGTCCCATACCCCCGCGAGCCGGAACACGCTGTTCCCGCCCGCCTGCCCCGAAGGCCCTCCGCCGCGCCACTCCAGCGCGCCGAGGTACGGCAGCCGCCCGATCTCGGACAGCCCGCGGGCGAGGGAGTCGACGAGCTGCGGATGCGACCGCGACGGCATCGCGATCACGGCCACCGGCCGCTCCGCCCAGCCCCACCCC
>NZ_RBLT01000081.1:0-3242 GCF_003989315.1 Microbacterium sp. HSID17254 | reverse complement strand
CCCGACGATCCCGCGCGGCGCACGATCGCGCGCGATGCCACGCCTCCCCACTCCGGTCCCCGCGTGCGACCGCGGCGTCAGCCAGCCGGGTGTGCACGCGCGCGACCTCCGCCGCCGACGCGGCCGCGTACACCTCCGCGGCCACGCGCGGGTCGGTGAGCCGGATCGAGCCCGCGTGGATCGTCAGATGCGGCGCGGCGGCGCTGGCCCGTATCTCCTCCACGCGGCGTCCGTCGGCCGCGAGGATCGGATCCAGCTCCTCCTCGAGTGCCAGCACCACCGTGAGCAGGAGCAGTCGGTCGGCGCTCGCCAGCCCGCGGATGCCGGCATGGACCGCCGCGGACGGCAGCGGCCACGGCATCCGACTCAATCCGCGGCGCTGCTCCGGTGTGAGGCGGGCCGCGACGGCGAGCACGGCCTCGGCATCGTCAGGCAGCGCGGCGCCCAGCTGCGCCGCCACGTGCGGCGCGCAGCACAGATCCCGCCGTCGAAGCTCATCCAGCAGCGGCTCCACGACGACAGGCGCGACGAAGAGGCCCGCGGGCGTGCTCGTCGCCTGAATGTCGATCCCCCCAGATCCACCGGTTGTCCCGCCGCGGACCTGAGGGTATCAGACGGGATCAGTCCTCGTCGTCGTCGTCCGACCGGTAGGGGTCGGCCTCGCCGGCGTGGGTCGCGGACGAGGCCAGCTTGGCCACCTCCGCGTCGCGCTCCTGCGCCTCGCGCAGCAGAGCGGTGATGTGGTCGGCGTTCTCCGGGAGCGCGTCCGGGATGAATTCGAGCGTGGGGACGAGTCGAGTGCTGAGCTGTCGACCGACCTCGCTGCGCAGCATTCCGGTCGCGGACGTGAGCGCGGCACCGCTGGCGAGGCGCTCCTCTTCCGTGCCGAGCACCGTGTAGAACACGGACGCGTGCTGCAGATCGCCGCTCACGCGGACGTCGGTGATGGTCACGAAGCCGAGACGCGGGTCGCGCAGCCCCTTCTCCAAGCGCTCGGCGAGGATCACGCGGATGCGATCCGCGAGTCGGGCCTGTCGTTCACCAGCCATTGTTCCTTCTCCCACCTCTGTGCGTCGCGGTTCCCAGCGAACCGCGGAGGCGGCTGCCTCCTCCCCCGTCACGGGAGGAGGAGGCAGCCGCCGCAGTCGTGCGGATCAGCCGCGCGGCTTCTCCACCATCTCGGTCGTCTCGATCTCGTCGCCGACCTGGATGTCGTTGTACTTGCCGAGGCCGATACCGGCCTCGTAGTCCGTCCGCACCTCGGTGACGTCGTCCTTGAACCGGCGCAGCGACTCGATGGCGAGGCCGTCGGCGATGACGACGCCGTCGCGGATGACGCGGGCCTTCGCGTTGCGCGTGATCGTCCCGGACCGCACGATGACACCGGCGATGTTGCCGAACTTCGAGGAGCGGAACACCTCGCGGATCTCGGCGACACCCGACTGGACCTCTTCGTACTCCGGCTTGAGCATGCCCTTGAGCGAGCTCTCGATCTCGTCGATCGCGTTGTAGATGACGGAGTAGAAACGGATGTCCACGCCTTCACGCTGAGCACGCTCGCGCGCCTTCGTGTCGGGGCGGACGTTGAAGCCCACGATGATCGCGTTGTCGATCGTCGCCAGGTTCACGTCGGACTCGGTGATCGCACCGACACCGCGGTGGATGATGCGCAGCTGCACCGAGTCGTCGACCTCGATCTTGAGGAGCGACTCCTCCAGCGCCTCGACGGCACCGGAGACGTCACCCTTGATGATGAGGTTGAGCGACTCGACCTTGCCCTCTTCGAGAGCACGGGTGAAGTCCTCGAGCGAGATGCGCTTGCGAGCCTTGGCCAGCTGCGCGTTGCGCTCGACGGCTTCGCGCTTCTCCGCGATCTGACGCGCCATGCGGTCTTCCTCGGTGACGATGAAGACGTCGCCGGCGCGGGGCACGGAGTTCAGACCCTGCACCTGGACCGGACGGGACGGCGCGGCCGCCTCGACGATCTCGCCGTTCTCGTCGATCATCGCGCGGACACGGCCGTAAGCGGTGCCCGCCACGATCGCGTCGCCGACCCGGAGGGTTCCGGACTGGATCAGCACCGTCGCGACCGAACCGCGGCCCTTGTCGAGCTTCGCCTCGATGGCGACACCGCGAGCGGCCTTGTTCGGGTTGGCGGTCAGGTCGAGACCGGCGTCCGCCGTGAGCAGCACCGCATCCAGGAGCTCCTGGATGCCGGTGTTGGCACGGGCCGAGACGTCGACGAACATGACGTCGCCGCCGTACTCCTCGGCCACCAGACCGTACTCGGTGAGCTGCTGACGCACCTTGGCCGGGTTGGCCTCGGGCTTGTCGACCTTGTTCACCGCGACCACGATCGGCACGTTGGCCGCCTGGGCGTGGTTCAGCGCCTCGACCGTCTGCGGCATGATGCCGTCGTCGGCCGCGACCACGAGGATCGCGAGGTCGGTGACCTGCGCACCACGGGCACGCATGGCGGTGAACGCCTCGTGACCGGGGGTGTCGATGAACGTGATCGCCCGCTCGATGCCCTCGTGCTCGGTCCAGACCTGGTAGGCACCGATGTGCTGGGTGATGCCGCCGGCCTCACCCTCGATGACGTTGGTCTGGCGGATCGCGTCGAGGAGGCGCGTCTTACCGTGGTCGACGTGACCCATGACGGTGACGACCGGGGGACGGATCTCGAGGTCGTCCTCGCTCTCCTCCTCCAGCTCCTTCTCGAGGTCGAGACCGAAGCCCTCGAGGAGCTCCTTGTCCTCGTCCTCGGGCGAGACCATCTGGACCTTGTAGCCCAGCTCCTCACCGAGGACCTCGAACGTGGCCTCATCCAGCGACTCGGTGGCCGTGGCCATCTCGCCGAGGTTGAAGAGGATCGTGACGAGGGTGCCCGGCTGCACGGTGTAGCCGGTCAGGGCCTCGATCTTGTCGGCGAAATCCGCGATGGAGGCACCGCGACGCATGCGGATCGTCTCGCCGTTGCCACGGGTGACGTTGACGCCACCGACGACCGGGGCGCTCCGCATCTCGAACTCTTGCCGCTTCGCCCGCCGCGACTTGCGCTGCTTGCTCTTGCCGCCGCCCTTGCCGAAGGCACCGGCGGTACCGCCGCCGGGACCACGGCCACGACCGCCACCACCGGGACGACCGGCGAAACCGCCGCCGGGACGGGGACCCGCACCGGGACCGCCACCGCCGCCGGGACGGCCGGGGCCGCCCGTGCGCTGCTGGAACGGAGCACCGGG
>NZ_RBLT01000080.1:0-3279 GCF_003989315.1 Microbacterium sp. HSID17254 | reverse complement strand
GGTGTAGCTGCTGTTGTGCAGGACGGCGTGCGGTCGGGCTGCACAGCGTGTGGTGGTGCGGTCGAGATGCACCGCGGCCCCGCGGGCGGTGCGGGTGGTCTCGGCGTGGCTGGTTCTGTGGGATCAGGTCGGGGCCGTCAGCGCCGCGCGGATGCACGCCGTGGTGTCGCGCGCGAGGGGGATGTGCCGCTGGCCCTGTGGTCACTCGCCGACCCCGGGTCTGGCGACACCGGGTCTGGCGGTTCTGCTGGCATCGCTTCCGCTGGAACGGCCGGTGTCGTGGATCGTGATGTCCCCGATCCCGCTCACGGTGCCCCCGACATGCAGGCGCCGGTTCTTGGACGGGCTCCTGGGGTGTCGGTGGCGTCGGTGCGGGCGTGGGCGCAGGCTCAGGGTTATCCGGTGGGTGTGCGGGGGCGGTTGTCGGCGCAGGTACGGGATGCCTATCTGCGGGCTCATCCGGAGCTGCTCGATCCTGATGGTGCGGGCCCCGAGACTGGTGCTGGTGTTAGAGGTCGCGCGGAATGATCACAGCCTGGTCGCGGCCGGGCATGGCAGACGAGGTGCGGGCACGGACCTGTCGATCATGAAGTTGTTGACGCTCCGTGATCATGGAGGCTCCGTGCCCGCCTTGCCATCCTGGTTGATCGAGCCCTTGTGGGGCGAGTTCGCCGCTCTGATCGGGTCTGACCGGCCCGAGTTCGACCCGACCCATCCGTGGGGCTGTCACCGTCGCCGGATCTCTGATCGGGTCGTGTTCGACCACGTCGTTGCCGCTCTGGTGCACGGTAGTGGCTACGAACGCATCGCCACGCCGGGTTGCTCGGACCGCACCATCCGCCGCCGTCTCGATGACTGGGCCACCGCGGGAGTCAGCGAGGAACTGCTCCGCACCGCGCTGGCCGGTTACGACCAGATACTCGGCCTGGATCTTGACGATCTGGCGGTCGACGGATCGATCACCAAGGTGAGCTTCCCCCGGTTTGCCGGAGTGTGGGTTACCTGTCGGCGTCGCGCTGGGCGCGACGATAGTCGTCTTCGTACTCGTCGGGTGAGAGCCCTCCGAGGCGGGCCTGGATCCGGCGCGGGTTGTACCAGCCGTCGAGGTAGCGGATCAGCGCATGCTCGGCCTCGCAGCGGGTCGCGAAGCCCGTCCCGGGCCAGTAGAGCAGCTCGATCTTGAGCGTGGACCACAGGTTCTCGCCGAGGGCGTTGTCATAGCTGTCCCCTGTGGACCCTGTCGACGGGGCGACACCCGCGTCGACCAGGCGCTGAGTGAATCGCAGTGCCGTGTATTGGGCCCCCTTGTCGCTGTGAAAGATCAACTGACCGGGACGCAGGCTCCGGGAGCGCAGCGCGTGGTTGAGCGCGGTCAGCACCAGCACCGTCGTGGCTCGCGGGTCGGTGGCCCAGCCGACGACCCGGTTGGAGAACGCGTCCCGCACCGAGGCCAGCCACAACACGCCCTCACCGGTGACGATGCGAGTCAGGTCCGCCACCCACACCCGGTTGGGCGCGGTCGCGGTGAAGTCGCGTTCGAGCAGGTCCGGCGCCGGGCGGTGGGCCGGATTCTGCCGGGTCGAGCCGCCCTTCCAGCCGCGACGCAGGTGCGCGCCCTGAAGGCCGTGCTCGCGCATGATCCGAGCGACGCGCTTGCGCCCGACGTGCACGCCCTGGCGGCGCAGCTCCAGCCACACCCGCGGGGATCCGTAGGTGGTGGCGAACTCGCTCACCGAGCGGATCTTCACGATCTGCTCAAGCAGGACGGCGTCGTCGAGCTGCCGCTGAGAGGGGTTCGCGCGGCGGGCGCGCCAGTCGTAGTAGGTCGAGGCCGCGATGAGCAGGACCCGTAGTACGAGACCGGCGGGGAAATCATGGGCATCGACGAAGCTCATGATTTCCTCCGGGTCGGGCCGATCTCGCTGGCGAAATAGGCGCTCGCCGCGCGCAGGACCTCGTTGACCCGCCGCAGCTCAGCGTTCTCCCGCGCGAGCCGGCGGTTCTCGGCGAGCATGTCGGTCGACGGCCGATCAGGGCGCTCGCCGGTGTCTGCCTCGGCCTGACGGACCCAGTTGCGCAGGGCCTCGTGATGCACCCCGAGCTGCTCGGCGAGCCCCCGGAACGTCGGGCGAGGGTCGGACTCCCGATACAGCCGAACCGCTCGTTCGCGCAGCTCATCGGGGTACTTTTTCGGTGCGGGCACCAGTGCCTTCCTTCCTGGCCCTCAAGATCGAACCAGTGTTCAGACACTCCGGCAAAGCGGGGGAACCTCACGGGTTCGTAGGCTCGGGTCTGTGGCGTACGTGCGCACGGTGCGGACCGGGTCGGGAGCGACTGCGGTCCAGATCGTGCACGGCTCACGGGCTGGCTCCCGCGATATCGAGCACCTGGGCTCCGCCCACGACCCGGACGCGGTCGAAGCGCTCAAGGCTGCGGCCCGCCAGCGCCTGGCCGGTGGACAGGGCGAGCTGGAACTCGACCTGGGCGAGGCCGGTGCTGCTGTGGCGGCGGCGAGTGGATCGGGGCCGTTGCCGATCGCCTCCTCGCGGATGACTCCGCTGTGGGACGCGCTCAACGCGGCCTACGGCCAGCTCGGTTTTGACGTTGCGACCAGCGGCGATGAGGTGTTCTGTCACCTGGTGCTGGCGCGGATCATCGAGGCGACCAGCAAGCTCGACAGCCTCCGTGTCCTGGCCGAGGCGGGTGTCGAGACCGTCTCCTATGCCACGGTGAAACGCCGTTTGCAGCGCTATGCCGACGACAGCTGGCGGCGTGGGCTGGCCGCGGCCTGCGACGCGCATGCGGCCCTGGGCCCGGCGTCGTGGGTGCCCTACTACGTCTCCACGCCCTACTTCGCGTCCGACCCCGGTGATGGGTTCCGCGAACCCGGCTTCTCCAAGGAACGCCGCCTCCAGCCGCAGATCACCATCGGGCTGCTGACCGATGCCTCCGGGTTCCCGCTGATGATCGAGGCGTTCGAGGGCAACCGCGCCGAGACCGCGACCATGCTGCCCACGTTGCGGGCGTTCATGACCGCCCACCAGCTCGACGACGTCACCGTGGTCGCCGACGCATCCATGACCTCCGTTGCCCAACGCCGCCCCATCGAGGCCGCCGGCCTGGCGTGCGTGCCGTCCGCCACAATCTACGATGTCCCCTCCGCGATCCACGCCTCGCCGCCCCCACACTCCGACGAGCCTGTTCCTGCCCAGCTCTTGCTGGCCCCGCCCGCTCCCTACGCGCTCGCCGCCGAACACCCTCTCCACCACCGTCGCGCGC
>NZ_RBLT01000007.1:0-162265 GCF_003989315.1 Microbacterium sp. HSID17254 | reverse complement strand
GGGGTCGGCGCTCGCGGCCGCGCTCCTCGTGGTGAGCGCCACGCTGTCCGTCGGTCTCGCGGCGGTGGGCGGTGCGGCGGTCACGGCACAGCGTGCGGCGGGCGCGGCCGACGCCGCCGCGCTCGCCGCCGCCGATGCCGCGAGCGGCGCGGTGCCGACGGCGGACGAGCCCTGTGCGTTGGCCGCCAGGGTCGCCGCGGCGAGCGGGGCGGCCCTGACGAGCTGTTCGCTGGAAGGGTATGTGGCGACCGTGTCGGTGGAGGCGGCGTACGCTGGACTCGCTGCCGTCTCCCGCGCTCGTGCCGGGCCACCCGAGGAACCATGGCGGCGGCTCTACCCCTCGCCCGCTGTGAACGACCCCTGATAGCGGTGTGTATGGTGTGCTTCGAAGAAAGGACGCCCCTTGGCTGAAGGCAAGAAGCTCGTCATCGTCGAGTCCCCGACGAAGATGCGGTCTATTCAGGGATACCTCGGCGACGGTTACGAGGTGCTCAGCTCCGTCGGCCACATCCGCGATCTCGCCGACAAGAAGGACATCCCGGCCGAGGACAAGAAGGCGTACGGCAAGTACTCCATCGACATCGACAACGGCTTCGACCCCTACTACGTGGTGTCGGACCGCAAGACCAAGACGGTCGCCGAGCTCAAGCGCGCGCTCAAGCACGCCGACGAGGTCCTGCTCGCCACTGATGAGGACCGCGAGGGCGAGGCCATCGCCTGGCACCTGCTGGAGACGCTCAAGCCCAAGGTGCCGGTCAAGCGCATGGTCTTCCACGAGATCACCAAGGACGCGATCCAGGCCGCTGTCGGCAACACCCGTGAACTCGACCACGCCCTCGTCGATGCGCAGGAGACCCGCCGCATCCTCGACCGCCTCTACGGGTGGGACGTCTCGCCCGTGCTCTGGTACAAGGTCAAGACCGGGATCTCGGCCGGCCGCGTGCAGTCCGCCGCGACCCGCCTGATCGTCGACCGCGAGCGCGAGCGCATGGCCTTCGTCTCCGCGGAGTACTGGGACGTCGACGCCGATGCGGCCGCGACCGGCACGTCGTTCCGCATCCGCCTGGTGCGCGTGGACGGCGGCCAGCTCGCCCGCGGCTCCGACTTCGACGACACCGGGAAGCTCAAGAAGGCGGTCGTGGTCCTCGACGAGGCGAAGGCGGCGACCCTTGCGCGCGCCGTCGACGCCGCCGGGGCGGGAACCGTCACCAAGGTCGAGGCCAAGCCGGGAACCCGCAGCCCCTACGCGCCCTTCACGACCTCCACCATGCAGCAGGAGGCGGGCCGCAAGCTCTCGATGAGCGCGAAGCAGGCGATGAGCGTCGCCCAGCGCCTCTACGAGAAGGGGTACATCACCTATATGCGTACCGACTCCACGGCGCTGAGCACCCAGGCGGTGCAGGCGGCCCGGAGTCAGGCCGTGGCTCTCTACGGCGACAACGCGGTGCCGCTCAAGCCGCGCGTCTACAAGTCGAAGAGCAAGAACGCCCAGGAGGCGCACGAGGCGATCCGCCCGTCGGGGGAGAACTTCCGCACGCCGTCCTCGCTGTCCGGCGAGCTCGACCGCGAGGAGCAGCGGCTGTACGACCTGATCTGGAAGCGCACCGTCGCGAGCCAGATGTCGGACGCCAAGTACGAGACGACGACCGTCACCATCGCGGTCGAGGCGGACGGCCAGACGGCGGAGTTCACCGCCTCCGGCACGGTCTACACGTTCAAGGGTTTCCTCGAGGCGTACGAGGAGGGTCGCGACGAGAAGCGCAGCGACGCCGACGCCGCGGAGAACCAGTCCCTGCCCGCCGTCTCCGTCGGCGACGAGCTGGCCGTGTCCGCCGCGGAGGCGAAGGGTCACCGCACCACGCCGAAGCCGCGCTACACCGAGGCCTCGCTGGTGAAGGTGCTCGAGGAGAAGGGCATCGGCCGACCCTCGACCTTCGCCACGATCCCGGAGACCATCCTCGATCGCGGGTACGCGGTCAAGCGCGGCCAGGCCCTCGTGCCGACGTGGCTCGCGTTCAGCGTGGTGCGTCTGCTCGAGGAGCACTTCGCCGAGCTCGTCGACTACGACTTCACCGCGGCGCTCGAGGACGACCTCGACACCATCGCCCGCGGCGAGCAGAACCGTGTCGAGTGGCTGAAGTCGTTCTACTTCGGCTCCGACTCGCACGTGGGTCTGCGCCAGGTCGTCGACAACCTCGGCGAGATCGACGCCCGCGCGCTGAACTCGACGCGGATCACCGACACCGCGACGCTGCGCTTCGGCAAGTACGGCCCCTACCTCGAGGTGACGGACCCGAAGGATCCGGAGGCCAAGCCGCGCATCGTCAACGTCCCCGAAGATCTCGCGCCCGACGAGCTCACGGCGGAGAAGGCCCAGGAGCTCATCGACGCGCCGGTCGCCGGCGACCGTGTCCTCGGGGTGAACCCGGAGAACGGCAAGGTCGTCGTCGTCAAGGACGGACGCTTCGGCCCCTACGTGCAGGAGAACGATCCGGTCTCCGACGACGCCGTCGTCGATGAGGCCACCGGCGAGGTCGTCGACCTTCGACAGGCTCAGGCACCCAGCGCGAAGGGGAAGCGCGGTGCGAAGAAGGAAGCGGCGCCCAAGCCCCGCACCGCCTCGCTGTTCCGCTCGATGTCGGTCGACACGATCGACCTCGACACCGCGCTGCAGCTGCTGAGCCTGCCGCGCGTGGTCGGCGTCGACCCGGAGTCGGGCGACGAGATCACCGCGCAGAACGGCCGCTTCGGTCCGTACCTGAAGAAGGGTGCCGACTCCCGGTCGCTGGAGAGCGAGTCGCAGATCTTCGACGTCACGCTGGAACAGGCGCTGGAGATCTACCAGCAGCCCAAGTACGGCGCCCGCCGGGCGTCGAGCGCGCTGGCGGAGTTCGACGCCGACCCGGTGAGCGGCAAGCCCATCCGCGTGCGCGACGGCCGCTTCGGCCCGTACGTCACCGACGGTGAGACGAACGTCACCATCCCGCGCGGACAGACCCCGGACGACATCACGTTCGAGATCGCCGTGCAGATGCTCGCGGACAAGCGCGCCAAGGGTCCGGCACCCAAGCGGGGCGCGGCGAAGAAGGCTCCGGCGAAGAAGGCTCCGGCCAAGAAGGCTCCGGCCAAGAAGGCTCCGGCCAAGAAGGCGCCGGCGAAGAAGACGTCGGCGAAGGCCTCCACGGCGAAGAAGTCCACGGCGGCGAAGACGTCGACCACGTCGGCAGCCCGCTCGGCGGCGGCCAAGAAGGCGGCGGCGACCCGGGCCGCGAACGCGGCGGCGAAGGCGGCAGAGAAGGCGGACTCGTGACCGCAGGCCCCGGCCTCTGGATCACGCTGGAGGGCGGGGACGGCTCCGGGAAGACGACCCAGTCGAACCTCCTCGCCACCTGGCTCGAGCAGAGCGGTCGGACGGTCGTGCGCACCCGGGAGCCGGGCGGCTCCGAGGTCGGGCAGCTCATCCGCGACATCGTGCTCCACCACCGCGGTGACATCGCGCCGCGCGCGGAGGCGCTGCTCTACGCCGCCGACCGCGCGCACCACGTCGCGACGGTGGTGCGCCCCGCGCTCGCTCGCGGCGAGATCGTGCTGCAGGACCGCTATCTCGACTCCTCGGTGGCGTACCAGGGCGCCGGACGCGTCCTCGACGCCACGGAGATCCGCGACCTCTCACTGTGGGCCGCGGAGGGTGCTCTTCCGGATCTCACCGTGCTCCTCGATCTCGATCCGGCCACGGCGCGCACGCGCCTCGATTCGGCCGACAAGCCGTTCGATCGGCTGGAGGCCGAGAAGGAGGCCTTCCACGCCCGTGTGCGCGACGCCTACCTCGAACTGGCCCGTGCGGAGCCCGCCCGGTTCCTCGTGATCGACGCCGCGGCGTCGCCCGAGCGCATCGCCGATCGGATCCGCGCCCGCGTCTCGGCGCTCTTCGACTGATCCTCCACAGAGACGGCTTCGTCCGACGGGACGCACGGTCCGTCAGCGGGTGGTGGGAGCGTCGGCGGTCCCGATTAGGCTGAGTGCATGCCCTCGACCCTCGCCCCGCCGTTTCCCTGGGCCGATGTCTGGGGGCAGGAGGCCGCCGTCGAGACGTTGCGCGCCGCCTCGGCCGATCCGGCCGCGCTCTCGCACGCCTGGTTGATCACGGGCCCTCCGGGATCCGGACGCTCGACGCTCGCCTATGCCTTCGCCGCAGCGCTCATCGCCGAGGGGCCGGACGACGAGGCCACGATGCGCCAGGTCCTCGCCGGCACCCACCCCGATGTGACGGCGCTGCGCACCGACAAGGTGATCATCACCATCGCCGAAGCACGGGCCCTCGTCGAGCGCTCCTACTTCGCCCCGTCCGCCGGTCGCTACCGGGTCATCGTCGTCGAAGACGCCGACCGGATGGTGGAGCGCACCTCGAACGTGCTGCTCAAGGCGCTGGAGGAGCCGCCGGAGCAGACCGTCTGGATCCTCTGCGCGCCGAGTGAGGCCGACCTCCTCCCGACCATCCGGTCACGCGTGCGGTCGCTCCGACTCCGCGAACCCGACGTGGCGGACGTGTCCCGCCTCATCAGCCTCCGCACGGGGGTGGACGAGGCCGTCGCCGAGCAGGCCGCCCGACACGCGCAGCGTCACATCGGCATGGCCCAGCGACTCGCCACCGACGGCGCCGCCCGGCGACGCCGCGACGAGACGCTCCGCGCCGTGATGGGCGTGCGTGGGGTCAACGACGCGGTCGAGGTCGCCGGGCGCATCATCCAGGCGGCGACGGAAGACGCCAAGGCGCTCACGGCCGAGCGGGATGCGGCGGAACGCGCCGCGCTCCTGCGCACCGTCGGTGTCGCCGAGGGACAGGCCGTGCCTCCGGCGCTGCGGGCCCAGGTGTCCGCGCTGGAGGACGAACAGAAGAAGCGGGCGACGCGGAGTCTGCGGGACGGTATTGACCGCGTCCTCACGGATCTGCAGTCGCTCTTCCGCGATGTCGTGATGCTGCAGTACGGCCGCGGTGACGATCTCATCAATCGCGAGCTGCACGCCGAGCTGGCCGCCCTCGCCGCCGCCTGGAGCGTCGAGCGTACGCTCGTCGTGCTCGACCACCTGGCTGAGACCCGAGAGGCGCTGGAGCGCAACGTCGCCCCGCTGCTCGCACTCGAGAGTTTGCTCGTGACCGTCACGAGCGGGAGGAAACCGTGAAGACTCGATCCCTGCCCCGCCTCCGTCGCTCCGCGGCGCTCATCGCCGGTCTGGCCGCCGCCTCGGTCGTGCTCTCCGGGTGCCTCTACGCCATGATCCCGGAGCAGTCCTCGAAGCCGGCCGTGGAGAAGACCCCGGATACCGAGGGTGTCGCGGAAGATCTGCTTCCCTTCTACTCCCAGGGGCTGGACTGGACCGAGTGCGGTCCGGGCTTCGACTGCACGACCGTCACCGCGCCGCTCGACTGGGAAGACCCCGGAGCGGGAGAGATCGAGCTCGCCGTCGTGCGGCATCGGGCCGAGGGCGAGGCGATCGGCTCGCTGCTCACGAACCCCGGTGGCCCCGGTTCCAGCGGCGTCGACCTCATCCAGGGAAGCCTCGACTACGCGGTGGGTCCGGCGCTCATCGAGAACTACGACGTCATCGGCTTCGACCCACGCGGGGTCGGCGCCTCCACCGCCGTCACCTGCTATGACACGAAGGAGATGGACGAGTACCTCTACGGCATCCCTTCGGCGCCGCGGGGCACCCCGGAGTGGGAGACCGAGCTGCTCGATTCCGCCCGCGGCTTCGGAGAGGCGTGCGACGCCAACAGCGGGGGCATCCTCCCGTACATCACCACGGTCAACGCCGCCCGCGACATGGACCTCCTCCGCGCCGTCCTCGGCGACAAGGAGCTCAACTACCTCGGGTACTCGTACGGCACGTTCCTCGGCGCGACCTACGCCAAGCTCTACCCGGAGAAGGCCGGGCGGCTCGTGCTCGACGGGGCGATCGATCCCTCCGTCCCCGGTCTCGAGGTCGGTGCCACGCAGGCGCTCGGCTTCGAGTCGGCCCTGCGGGCCTACATGCAGAACTGCCTCGACTCCGGCTCGTGCCCCTTCAGCGGGACGGTCGACGAGGCGATGGCCGATCTCGGCGCCCTGCTCGCGAGCGCGGATCGCACGCCGTTGAAGAACGGTGACGGCCGGCTCATGGGCGCCGACGCCCTGATGACGGCGATCATCGCGGCGCTGTACTCGGAGGACAGCTGGGAGATCCTCACCCAGGCCCTGGACGAGGCGCTGCAGGGTGACCCGTCGACGGCCTTCCGCCTCGCCGACTTCTACAACGGCCGGGAGAACGGCACCTACATCGACAACTCGACCGAGGCCTTCCGCGCGTACAACTGCATGGACTACCCGGTCGAGGACGACCCTGCGGCCGAGGCGGCCACGGAGAAGAAGATCGCGGACGGGGCGCCGACCATCGCGCCGTACTGGTCGGGACCGGACCCGTGCGAGGTGTGGCCGTATCCGCCCACCGGCACCCGCGAGAAGATCACCGCGGAAGGCGCGGGTCCCATCGTCGTCGTCGGCACGACCAACGATCCCGCGACCCCGTACGAGTGGTCGGAGTCGCTCGCCGACCAGCTCTCCGAGGGCGTCCTCATCACCCGCGTGGGTGAGGGCCACACCGGCTACAACAAGGGCAACGTCTGCGTCGACGAGGCGGTGGAGGCGTTCCTCCTCGAAGACGTGGTGCCGGAAGACGGCCTGCGCTGCGAGTGAGAGAGCCTCGATTCGCGAGCGAGCGCGAGACAGGGTAATATCGGTGATCGCGCCGCTCACGCGTCGCACGCCGCTTTAGCTCAGTCGGCAGAGCATTTCACTCGTAATGAAAAGGTCGTCAGTTCGATTCTGACAAGCGGCTCCATCAAACCCCCGGAATCCCCCGTGATTCCGGGGGTTTCGTCGTTTATGTCGGTAGCACCTGCAAACGTAGCGATTGCGAGTGCATGTGTGCACCTATGTGTGCACTGCTCCGATGAGAGGAACGACGATGCCCAAGAAGCGCAGCCACGGCGACGGCGGACTGTTCTACGTGAAGAGCCGCGGGCTCTGGCGAGGCGTGATCGACGACGGCTTCCACCCTGATGGCAGGCGGCGCCAGCGGACGGTAACCGGGAAGACGAGAATGATCGCACGCGACAAGCTCGTCGCGTTGAGGAAGGAGATCGACGCCCACGGCGCGCCGCTCGACAAGGCCGTAACCGTCGAAGCGTGGGCCGAGCACTGGCTCCGCACCGTGTGCGAGCCTTCGATGAAGCCGGCCGCTCTCGCCGGCTACGAGTCCGCAGTCCGGAAGTGGATTCTCCCCGTGCTCCGGAAGAAGCGAGTCTCAGCGCTCAAGCCCTCCGACGTGCGCACGGTCACCCAGTCGGTCACTGCCGCAGGCCGCGCCGTCTCGTCCGCGCAGAAGGTGCACGCTGTGCTGTCGTCCATGCTCGAAGCTGCACGCATGGACGGCGTGTGTGCGAAGAACGTCGCACAGGACGTGACCCCTCCCGGCCGAGGTGAAGGCGGCCGTGGCGCGCTCGACACGGACGTCGCGCTCCGAGTCCTGCAGGCCGCACTCAACCGCCCAGACGGGTCGCGCTGGTGGTTCGCCATCCTCACCGGCATGCGCCAGGGGGAGCGGCTGGGGGCGACCCTCGACAGCGCCGACCTCGCCCGCCACGAGTTCACCGTGCAGTGGTCCCTCACCGAGGTGCGCTTCCGGCACGGATGCAACGACACCTGCGGGAAGACCCGAGCGGGGGCCTGCCTGCAACGCCGACTCATCGTCGCGCCAGGCATGACGCACCGACAGCTCGACGGACGCCTGTGTCTCGTCCGGCCGAAGTCCGGCAACGCGCGTACCTTCCCCCTTATCCCGGCCCTCGAGGACGTGCTCACGACCTACCTCGCCGGCGATACCCGGCCGAACCCGCACGGCCTCATCTGGCGCAACGACGACGGCTCCCCGATCACGCCTGAGCAAGACCAGGCTGAGTGGCGATCCCTCCTCCTCGAAGCAGGGGTCATCACCCCGGAACAGGCGCTCCCGCCGCGGGACCGACCGGCTGGCACTCCGGAGACTCCCACGACCCACTTCGCGCGCCACACGACGGCAACCGTGCTCATGGAGCTCGGCGTCGACGCGAAGGTCATCGGCGAGATCGTCGGCCACATGGACGTGCGCACCACGCGCGGGTACCAGCACGTCTCATCTGCTGAGGCGCGCCGCGCGCTCGAAGCGCTTGGTGCCCACTTCGCCGGCGCGCTGGCCAGATAGGATCACGCCATGGGAAGACGACAGCGAGTCCTCACCGGCTGCGCCGACTGCTCGAAGTGCACCACCAGCCGCGTCGGAGTGGGCGTGCGTAATACGGGCCGCGTCGGCGCGGCCGTCGCGACGGCCGGCGTCTCCGAGGTGGCGATGGCCTTCTCCGGCACCTGCAACACGTGCGGCCACCAGATGTCGCTCCACGACCGTCCAGGTTCCCAGAGCCTCGCAGGCAGGCTCATCGGCGCCGCGGTGGCGCCGCACGATGGCAGCGACGGGCGCCCCTTCCCGCCATCCTTCTACGAAGGCCACCAAGCTCAGGCGGCGCCGGCGCCGACTCAGCCGGCGCCGATCGCAGGCTCTGGCCCGGATGCCGGATGGTACTCGGACCCGGACGGCACGCCGAACCTGCGCTGGTGGAACGGCCAGACGTGGACGGACCACCGGAAGTAGCTGCAGCGCAGCGTCTCAGACGAGCACCTTCGCAGCCCACTGACCTTCGCCCATGTGGGGGTCCACGTAGACGGTGTCGCCGATGCGAGCGAGCACCCGCTGGAACGCGGTGATGATCTTCGTCGTGACGCCGAGGTCGTACGCCATGGCGCCCGTGTGCCCATCCCACCGTTCTTCCGCGGCGCGGTAGCGCTCGGGCGTGATGAGGATCAGCGCGGCCCACTCGTCGGCTCGGCGCTCCTGCTTGGCGTTCACGGGGCCAAACTTCGATGGCACGTCGCCCCACACGGCGTGTGCAAGCTCGTGTGCGAGAGCGCACGTCTCCTTGCGAAGCGTCATGCCGACGCGAAGCCTGATCCGCTTCAAGTCGTGGCGGTACTCGCCGTCACGGGTCACCAGCTCGGCGTACTCGATCGTGACCCCGAGAGCATCAGCGATGTCCTCGAGCTTCCCCCTCATTCGTACCCCTCGTCCGTCTCGTCATCATCGGTCCGTTCCGATGCGACCGCTAGAAGGTCATCCTGCCCGGCCCCTCGGACGTTGATCGGAATAGGCAGGTCGCCGGTGAGATCCTCGCTCGCCGTGGCGTTCTCGATTCGGACCACGATCTCTCGCGCCAACTCCAGGTCGGAGAACGCTGACAGGGCCACGCGCGCCCCAAGACGGTCAGCCTCCTCCTCGGTGATGTACCCGGCCGCGACGAATGCATCTGCCAGGTCGAGATCAAACGCTCGACAGATCGTCACAACGGTCTCTACCGCGAGGGTGGTGGCCCCGGTGAGCTGCCTGTTCAGCGTGGACGGCTCTAGGCCAGCCCTCAACGCGATGGCGCGCACGCTGCGTGCGCCAGTGGCGCGCTGAAAGTAGTCGCTGAGGTTGTCTGCCATGCCCTCAGTTTGATGCACTTTTGCATCACGCGCAAGCCCCTGACGCGCGGAATGATGCGAACACGCTTCACAACTTCGACACGCTGAGGCGGATCTGTCTTGATTCCTCGATTTTCTGTGGCAGAGTTGCCTCATCACAAGGCAGAGTTGCTACACGAAGGGAGCGAGATGTCAGTCTCCATCCGACTCAAGCCGGGTCTCGTTGACCGGCTCCGTGAAACCCGAAACCTCAACTCCGAAGAGGCCGTCGCGCGGCTTGTCGGCTCCGACCGCACCACGCTCCGGCGAATCATCCGCGGCGCACAGCCGTCTGGGGCGTTCATCGCGAGCTTCTGCGACGCGTTCGGTCTCGGGCTCGGGGAAGCGTTCGAGATCGTCCGCGACATCCCGGTGTCCCAGGCGCCGGTGACGGGGGCGGCCGCGTGAGTGCCGGCGTGGTCCAGAGGATCGAGTTTCCGCCCGCGCTCTTCACCCGCGAGCTCTCGGCCTACTACCTCTCGAAGTCGCTCCGCGAGATCGACGACCTCCGCGCGAAGGGGGAGCTGATCCCGGTGGGAGACGGGAAGAGGGTGATGTTCACCAAGGGCGAGCTCGACCGGTACGTCGACGGCCTTCCGGAGCGAGAGCGGGAGAAGTGATGCACGACTCGCTGCCGTTGTGGTTCTGGCTCCCCACCGCGATCTTCCTCTGGACCGCCCTCCTCATCGCCTGCTGCCGGTCCCGCATCCGTGACCCGCACCGAGACCTCTCGCGTCTCGACCGTCTCGACGGCATCACCGACCGCCCGCGTCGCTAAACCGGGCCGCCGCGTTCCCTGCCGCATGCGACAGGGCCGGTACTCAGTGCGCTCTCCGCGAGGGGTTCCGCACGCGTTCCATCTCAATTCCACAGCGACCAATCCCGCACAGGGATACGAGGGGCCAGTCGAAGCCACGATGCTGCGACCCCTCATGCACCCGCGTCGGCGGGCCGTGGCAGGCCCGAGACGACACGGAGGACGACTGTGCGGGGGAGACAGCGCGCCGAAGGTCAAGCCGAGAAGGCGCGCTCGAACGGGGATGGCGCTATGTCGCGCCGTGGCCCCGTAGCGAACGTGACGCACACCAGTGCTGAACAACCGCGGGTGACTCATCGAAGGGAAGCCCACTGATTTTCGACCGGCGACGAGATATCGCCGGCGCCCGAACCAGGCAGTACACCGTGGGCCAGTCCACGGCGGGCACGCGGGACGACTCGCAACCGAAGGAACAGCGAGCCCGGGCGAGGTGAAACCGCCCGGGCTCGCTCAGCCGAAAGGAGCGCTCATGCGCACATGGAAGGTCAGCAAGACCCGCAGCGGAAAGCCGAAGGTGAGGCTGTACGAGAACGGGCGCGTGCTGCTCGAACGCCCCGTCGGCTCCGTCGTCCGGGGCAACGAGCTCGGGCGCGCGTGGTGCGTCAGCGACGGGGACGCCGATGCGTAGCGACATGCTGCGGCAGCCCGCGAAGTGCCTCGACCGCGAGTTCCGGGCGCTCGGCGCGACGCGCATCGCGAAGAACTCGGACGGTGTCAGCTACCGCTTCCCCGACGGCGGCACATTCGTCGTGCGGCCCGGCCTCACGCCGGGGAAGGGCATGAAGATGCTCGAGGCCGTGCAGCGTCGCTACGGCATGCCGCGGGAGCGCTCGAAGTCCAATCCCCTCCGGAGCGCTGTCTCGCGTGAGGGGCACCCGGAGATCAACGCGGAGCGTCTGGTGATGTCGCACCACGCCACCGGCCGGCTGCACCTGATGAGGCAGCAGGCACGCCTCGACCCGATCGAGGTGAGCGACGCGCTCCGCTTCCCCGAACGCATCCTCTTCTCACCCATCCACGAATCGTGGCTCTGGGTCAGAGGCCGCGTCATCATCGCGGCCGCCGCGACCGAGGACGGCATGACGCTCGTCCGCACGATCCTGTGGGCCACCGAAGACCTGTGGGAGCAGAACCCCCGACCCAAGGAGACACCGTGACCTTCTGCTCGTACTGCCTCCGACTCGGAAAATGCGGACCGCAGCGACGCTGCACCAGCCCGCGACACCCCGACAACATCACGCGTACCCGTCGAGAGGCGCGCGCCCGACGCCGCACGGCCATGGCGCAGGACATCGCCGCCCGCCACTTCCCATTCGACGGGTCGGACCCCGCCACCGTCATCGAATGCAGGCGCCGCACCACCGCCGCGATCCTCGAAGCCCTGGACCGAGCATGAGCGATCGCTGGAACCCACGCGTCCGCGACGCGTGCCCCACCTGCCGAGGGTGGGGCTTCCACTCCATCTCGAAAGACCCGGACGAAGAGGCCGACTGCCTCGACTGCGGCGGGACAGGAACCCGCCGCGAGGAAGGAACAGGACGATGAAGACCAACGCCCTCGCGCACACCGGAGACCCCGACGTCTCCCACATCGCGGCGATCAGCCTCTCCGGCACCAACACCGAGAAGGTCATGCACGCGATCGTCGACCTGCTCGAAGAGCTCGGCCCGCAGACGCCCGCCGAACTCGAGCACGTCTACCTGCACCGCCGCATGGTGAACGACTGGCCCATGATCGCGTTCTACAGCGTCCACAAGCGGGTGTCGCAGATGAAGAAGCACATCGGCGTGATCCGCGGCACCGGCGTCCGCTTGGGCGGCGCGGAACGCGTCGACCTCGCGACCGAACCGCTCAAGGCGCACGCCCGGGTCACCGCCCACATGCAGGGCGACGACTCGTGAGCCGCGCGCGCAGCGGGTGGGTAGGCGAACACAGCCGACCGCAGCCGGCCGTCGGCGACCGGCTGCGGTCAGTGCTCCACGACAGCAGCGGCACGACCTTCCAGCGTGCCGAGCGCATCACCCGAATCGACCACAACGACGGCGCGACGACCTACACCCTCGCCTGCGCCGCCACCATCATCGCGCCCGAGGGCGCCCGCATCTTCTGGGAAGACCAATGACCCCTCTCGACCTCATGATCTGGGCGCTCGCCGCGCTCGTCGCCGTCGCCTGCTTCGTCCTCGTCGTCATGCTGCTCAACGCATTGGTGCGTAGCGTCTTTCGGAAGCGACCTCCGCAGAAGAGCGGACACGCGATCGTCCTCGATGGCTCGCGTTCGACTGACTCCGTCGTGAACGCCCATGAGATCCCGAGTCGCCGCGGAGAGCAGCGGTGACCGGCGACGCCATGGAGTTCCCTCCGCCCGTCCCTGCTCCGCGGACCGGCAGCATGCCCCTGCCCATGCGCCGGCCGCGGATGACGAAGGCGAACCTGATCGCCAACCTCGCCGCGGACGCCGTCTGCCTCATCATCGCCGCCGGCGGTGCCTACTACGTGATGGCGGGGATGCCGTGAAGACCGACCTCACCAAGCTCACCACCGCCGAGCTGCGCGCCGTGCGCGACGACCGCTCCGTCGTCACCGACGAGGTCTACCGGATCATCGATCAGCCGCTCAACGGATTCGAGCTGCGGATCAAGGTCTACGCCTTCCTGTCCGGGATCACCGCGGACGCATTCACGGAGACCCTCAACCGGCTCCCATCCACCACCACCACCGAGGAGACGAGCCCGTGATCGAGTACCGCGACAACGAAGCGGGGGAGTGGAAGGCGAGCCGGTTCCCCTGGCTCCCCGACGACATCGACTGGCTCAACTCCCTCGTGGGGTGGCCCATGTACCGACAGAACGGAGAAGAGGCTTGAGTGGCTCGAACTACGCAGGTCTCGTCCACGGTCTCGACGAGACGGTCTATCACGCGCTCCCCGGGCTCAGCTCCACGGGCGCGAAGAAACTGCTCCGGTCGCCGGCGCACTTCCAGCACTACATCAGCCAGCCGCACGAGCCCAAACCCGAGTTCGACCTCGGGTCTGCGGTGCACTCGCGGGTGCTCGGCGTAGGCGCGCAGATCGCGATCTACCCCGACGGCGCCGGCGAGGAAACGTTCGAGTTCGAGGGTGAAGAGCTCACCACCGTCCTGTCGAAGGTCGGCGCGCTCGGCACGAAGGCGGCCAAGGCGTTCGAGGCCGACGCGCGTGCCAAGGGCCTGATCCCCGTGAAGCGGGAGAAGGGTGCCCAGGTGCAGCGGATGGCGGAATCGGTCCTCGCCGATCCAACAGTGCGGAAGCTGCTCGAGACCGGCGACCCCGAGGTCTCCATGTTCGCGGACGACCCGGAGACCGGGTTGCCGATGCGCGGCCGGCTCGACTGGCTCGGACGCCGCATCGCGGACCTCAAGACGACGTCCGGCGACGCGTCGGAGGAGGTCTTCGAGAAGGACGCGTTTCGGCTCGGCTATGACGTCCAGTTCGGGCACTACGAGTGGCTCTACAACCTCATCACCGGCGACACGCTCCCGTACCTGTTCATCGTGGTCGAGACCGCGGCGCCGTACCTCACGGGCGTCTTCCGGCTCGGCGACGACGAGATCCTCATGGCCCGCCGGCGGGCCATGGAAGCACGCATCCGGTACGCGCGGGGCATCGAGACGGGGGAGTGGCCGGGGTACAAGACCCGCGGCGGCGGTCCGATCGGCATCCTCCGGGCGCCGGTGTGGAACGTGAACCAGTACATCGACGAGTTCGAAGGATCGACAGCATGACCACCACCGCCGACGACATCGACATGCCCGAGGACACCCGCCGGTCGCGACTGCAGCGGCCGCCGAAGTCGGAGAACGTCGACGACTTCACCAGCGCGGCACAGCGCATCGAGGCGTTCTGGGAGAAGCACCCGAACGGCAGCATCCTCCCCGAGGTGGAATCGCGGGAGCTGCGCACCGCAGAGGGCGTCCCGTACATGGTTCACACCGTCCGCGCCTACGTGCGGAAGGACGCCTCGTCGGAGCAGCCCGACGCCGTCGCACACGCCACCCGCGGGGAGAACGACCCCGACGAGGTCACCCGCCAGTTCGCGCAGGAGGTCGCCGAGACATCGGCGATCTCGCGTGCGATCAGGAACCTCGGCATCCTCGCGACGCCCCAGGTGCCGGCGGCGCCCGCGCGGCCGCGTGTCGGCCTCCCGCAGAGCGACGTGGAGATCGGGTCCGCGGTGACCGCGGCGCGCGAGCGCGCAGAGCTCTCCCAGGCGGGCCTCGCCGCCGCGATGTCGGAGCGCGGCGTCAACTGGGCGCAGAGCACCGTCTACTCGATCGAGAAGGGGAAGCGGCCGCTGCGGTACAACGAGGGCCAGCACCTCGCCGAGCTGATCCGGTTCGGAGGAGACGCGTGAACCCGTTCGTGCGGCGCGGCCCCGACGGGTACTGGTACGTGGACGCCTCCCGGGACCACGCGGCGACCTACCGAGGCACCGCGTGGGCCGGCTACGACACCTGGCGGGAGGCATGGGACGCCGCGCTCGTCGCGCGCCTCCACGCGCCGACGTGAGCAGCGCATTCACACCGAGGGTCCGCTGGATCATCATCGGCCGCGACAGCGACGAGCACGGCACCCCGCGGTGCCAGTGGTGCGGCGGCCCAGTTCGCATCGCGCCCGGCGAGTACAGCATCCAGCACGTCCGCGCTCGCGGCATGGGCGGCTCCCGGCTCGCCGACACCGGCCAGCCGCAGAACGGCACCCTCGTGCACGGCACCGGCACCACCGGGTGCCACGGCTACATCGAGTCCCACCCGGTCGAAGCGGCCGAGCGCGGCTTCCGCATCCGACAGACGCAGAACCCCGCAACGACCCCGATGACCCTCTGGGACGGGCGCCGCGTCATCAGAAACCCGGACGGCACCCTCACGCCGGCCGCATGACCACCCGGGGATGCCCGGAGAAGGGCATCCCCACATGGTCGACATCAAACGCACCCTGCAGGCGAAGGAGTTGCGCGAGGCCGTGTTTAGCGATCCGGATCTCCCGGAACCGCTGAGGCTGTTCGCGCTCGCCGGCATCCACCTCTGGGAGACGGCTCCTGACCGGCAGGCCGTGAAGGAGTTCCGTCGAGAGAGTTGGCACTACCGGGCGCTTCGGCTCATGGGGCGCACGGGCACGGTCGAGGAGCTCACCCCGGGGCTGCGTCGATTGCTGTACGACGACATCCCGAAGTACCGCCCCGACATGAAGGTCCAGGCGAAGTGCCTCGGCACGATGCTCCGCCCGGCGGGTGCGCCGTGTGCCCGCGAACCACGGATGCGGACGATGCTCGTGAACCCGATGACCGGCGAACGCACTCCGGTCGGCGCGTGCAAGGACCAGCGCCACCAGGCGCAGGCGAACGCGATCCTCCGCGCCGCGAGACAGGCGTGGGAAGACAACGGGTCACCTGAGCCGAAGCCGAACAGCGGCGGGCGCCTCCGCCGACACTTCGTCGGGAACATCGACGAGCTCTACGCATGGGCAGACCGCTACTACACCCGTGGGACCACCGTCCCCGAACCACCACCGCAGAACCTCGCGGGGATCGCCAGCCTCGCTGACCGCCGCAACAGGAAGGACTCGTGATGCGAATCCTCACCGTTCGCCAGCCGTGGGCATGGGCGATCGTCCACGGCGGCAAGGACGTCGAGAACCGCCCCCGGAACATAACCGGCGGCTACCGCGGCCCCGTCGCCATCCACGCCGGCCTGACGTACGACAAGGGGTCTCACGAGCGCTCCCGGACGCTCAGAGAAGCGCAGGACCGAGCGGCGGCCTCCGCCGGAGCCGAAGTCTTCCCCGGCGGCTACCTCTGGGACTTCGACGAGCCGGACCCTCGCAAGCAGTGGAGCCTCCCGGGGGCGATCATCGGCGTCGTCGACCTCGTCGGCGTGCACCATTGGGCGAATTGCCTCAACCCGGTGCGCCCGGAGGACGAATCGACCTGGACCGGATGCTCATCGTGGGCCGAACCGTTGAATGCGTACCACCTCGTCCTCGCGAACCCCAGGCCGCTCGTCGAGCCGATCCCGTACACGGGGGCCCTCGGCCTTCGCGACCTCGCGGTGCGCGATCCCAAGGTCGTGCTCGAGATCACCCGACAGATCGGACCGCACTGATGTCGTTCACCGCTCAGTACAACGGTGTCTGCGCTGCCGACTGCGGCTACCGCATCCACGAGGGTGACGAGATCGAGCGCGACGAGGACGGCAGGTTCCGTCACGTCGGCTGCGTCCCGAAGCCCGACCCCACCACCCTCGGACCGAAAGAGGTCGTCTGCGGCATCTGCTGGCTGGTGAAGCCGTGCCGGTGCGACGACGACTGAGAGAGGAGCCGTGATGGCTCGCGGCTACGTCAAGCCGATGCCCACGCGCGGCGAAATGCGGTGGCGCGCACACGTCGTCTCCCAGGGCATCACCGTCTGGGCGGACAACGGGTGGGCATCGCTGTCGGAGGCGATGCAGGTCACCGCGTCCATCGTCAGCGCGTTCGAGACGACGGATCGGCTCGGGCAGCTCCACCGCCCCTGGTCGGTCATCGTCGACGAGGCGGCCGCCGACCTATGAACACAGGAAGGGAGCCGTGATGGCTCAGAAACCCCGCACCCCGGTGCAGTTCCCACGGATGAAGGTCCGCGGGCGTCGTAACAAGGCGAAGAGCGTGGCGCGCCACCAGTACCGCACGGTGTTGCCTCACACCAGGATGATGCAGGTCTCATCGAACGAGGCGCGGTTCGACGTGATCGTAGCGTGGGAGCCCGGGTGCTACCGCGTCGAGATCACTCGCACTGCCGACGGGTGGGGCCGCGAGGTCGCTCCTCAGCGCGTCCAGGTGTTCCCGGCGCCGGAACCTCGACCGGAGTCGACCTACAAGGTGCAGCTCAAGATCGAGAACAAGATGAGCGACGAGCTCTGGGCGCTGCTGACCGGAGAGCGGGCGTCGTGAGGATTCGCAGCATCAAGCCCGAGTTCTGGCGTTCCGACGACATCGCCGCCCTGCCCATCACCGCCCGCCTGCTGTTCATCGGCCTCTGGTCCTACGTCGACGACAACGGCGTCGGCTCGGACAAGATCTCGTCGATCGCGGCGGACCTGTTCGCCGCGGACCTCGAAGCAGACCCTACGGAGACCTTCCGGAGAGTGTCCGAAGACTCTGCCTGCCTCGAATCCCGCGGTCTCATCATCCGGTACCGGGCTGACGGCAAGCCGTTGCTCTACGTGAGGAACTGGACGCGGCACCAACTGGTGAAGAACCCGTCGAAGGGACGCGAATATCCGCTCCCACCTGCCGAATTGCTCGAACCCTTCGCGCTCCTCCCCAGTGTCTACGTAGAGCCTACGGAGACTCGGGGGACAGGAGCAGGGGAGCAGGGGAACAGGGGAACAGGGGAGAGGGAGGGCGCTGGCGCGCCACTCTCCCCCTTCTGCTCGAAGCATCCCGAGGGCACCGACGATCCGTGCCGGGCCTGCGGGACCGCGCGGAAACGGTTCGAGAAGGCGGAGGCCGACGCGAAGACGAAGCCCACTCAGCTCCCGGCGAAGTACGGCTCCCACCAGGAGGAGTGCGCCGGAGAGCATCGGTGGCTGCCCGGCGGCACGTGCATGCACTGCACCGCCCGGAAAGCCACCGCCTAGCCGCCCCACTCGCCCCAATCGGGAGACACCATGCATGCCGACCTCGCGTTCGCCGAGTTCCTCGACTACTGCTGCGGCCGGTACGCGCGCTCCCTGCCGTACCGGCGCCGCCTCGAGCTCGAGCGGCCGCTGCCACCCCCACATCCGAACACCGAGCACCTCCTCCAGCGGAGGCGCGACACCACCACGAGGAGGAGCGCGTGAGCGCCGACATCCTGTCCGACCCCACCCACCCGCACGGCACGTCTGAGGGCTACCGGCTCGGATGCCGCGGGAGCCACTGCCCGGCCCCGATCACCTGCCGCGACTTCCACGTCCGCTACCAGGGCGACTACGCCTTCCGCAGACAGGTCGACGCCGGCGTCAGCGCGGCCGACATCATCGCCGCCGACCAGGAGCGCGCGGCGCAGCTCGCGGAAGCCGAACGGAAGGCGCGCCGAGCTCGCGGCGGACCCCGCGCCGGCGCCAGCATCGGCGACCGCCGCGCGGCCGCCAACCGCGCCCGCGCGGGCGAGAACGCGATCATCCCGCGCGACACCCTCCGCGCCCTGCTCAACGAGGGCCTCACCGACAGGCAGATCGCCGATCGCCTCGGCCTGGAGCGCCGCCAGGTCGCCGGTACCCGGAACGCCGCAGGCCTCCCACGAAACCCCGACCAGAACCGGCGCCCCGTCCGCACCGAAGCCCCCGCCACCGCGGGGGCTTCGTCGTCCTAGGAGAACGATGACACCGTCAGCAACCACGCTCGACGCAGCGAACGATCTCGCCCTCACCAAGGCCTTCGTCGCCGGGCACCAGACCTCGAAGCACAAGGGGTACGTCCAGCCGTCGATGCCCTGGAACGGGCTCACCGTCACGGACCTGTTCTGCGGCGCGGGCGGCTCGTCCTCCGGGCTCGTCGAGGCCGGATACAAAGTGGTCCACGCGGCGAACCACTGGGAGCTCGCAATCGCGTCGCACCAGGTCAACCACCCGGAGACGGACCACTCGCAGGCCGACATCAGCCAGGTCGACCCGCGCTACTTCCCGACGACGGACATCCTGTGGGCGTCGCCCGAGTGCACGAATCACTCGATCGCGAAGGGCGTGAAGCGCCAGCGCGCGATTAACGAGGCGCTCTTCGAGCTCGGCGGCACCCGTCCCCTCGTTGACGAGGCCGCGAACCGGTCCCGCGCGACGATGTGGGACGTGCCCCGGTTCGCCGAGCACCACCGCTACAAGGCCATCATCATCGAGAACGTCGTCGACGCGGCGAAGTGGGTCATGTTCCCCGCCTGGCTGCAGGCGATGGAGCTGCTCGGCTACCGGCACCAGATCGTGTGGCTGAACTCGATGCACGCGCAGGTCGGCGGCCTCCCGGCGCCGCAGTCCCGCGACCGCATGTACGTCGTGTTCTGGCGATCCGATCTCGCGTCGAAGAAGCGCCCGGCGCCCGCGCTCGGGAAGTGGACGCGCCCCGAGGCCGTCTGCCTCGAGCACGGCCTCATCCGCGCGGTGCAGGTCTTCAAGAAGAAGGAGCCGTGGGGCCGGTACCGGTCGCAGTACCTCTACCGGTGCCCCGAGTGCTACGCGGTCGTGGAGCCCGGATGGCTGCCGGCGGCGTCGATCATCGACTGGTCGATCCCGGCGCCGCGCATCGGCGACCGGGAGAAGCCGCTCGCCGAGAAGACCAGGGAACGCATCCGCCGTGGCATCGAGCGGTACTGGTCCCCGCTGGTCGTGAAGGCCGCGGGGAACACCTACGACTCGGTCTCCGGGAAGCCAGGGAACTACCTGCGCGTCTCCGAGCTCGACGACCCGATGCCCACCCAGTCGACGTCAGCGGAGCACGGGGTGGCGTTCCCGCCGTTCCTCGCGCAGTTCCGCGAGCGGACCCGCACGCAGACTCTCGATGGCACCCTGCCGACGGTCGTCGCCGACGGCGCGAACCACGCGCTCATCGTCAACAACCTCTCGGGTGCCGACGACTCGCGGTCGCGACCGATCTCGGAGGCGCTGCCTTCGCTCGTCGCCGGAGGGAACCACGCATCGCTGCTCGTGCCAGTCGAGGGGCGAGAGGGGAAGAGCGCGGCATCTGCCGCTGACCCGCTGCGCACCCAGTCGACGCGCAACGAGACTGGGCTGCTCGTGCCGCTGCGGAACCACGGCGTCGCGAAGCCGACGACCCACCCGATCGACACGGTCAGCGCCGAAGGGAATCATCACGCACTCGTGATGACGAACAACCACGGCAACCGCGCGCGGCCGGTGGGCGAGCCTCTCCCGACGGCGACCACCGCGACGACGCACGCGCTGCTCATGCGGAACAACCTCGGCGGCGCGGAGATGTCCACGCCGGTCTCCGAGGTGATGCGCACGCTCACCACGGGCGGACACCAGTCGGTGCTCGAACCGTCGGAGCCGATCAGTCTCGACGTCGATGACGCCGGGTTCCGCATGCTCGAACCGCACGAGATCCAGGCTGGCATGGGCTTCGCTCGTGACTACCACCTGCTCGGGTCGAAGCGGGACAAGGTTAAGCAGGCGGGGAACGCGGTCACGCCGCCGTCGGCCCGCGACCTAGGGCACGCCGTCGCCGAGTTCATCAACGGGGCGATCGCAGCATGAAGCTCGCGATCGCCGACCCGCCCTACCCGCCGCTCTTCTCGGAGCGGCGGGACGTGCCCGGTGGCCCGCTGCGGGTGACGTCGCGGTCTCGGTCGCGACGCTGGTACGGGGACGGCCCGAGAGCCGCCACCGACTCTCCCATCGCCGACTTCCACCCGGACGCCGGCGTGTGGGACGACATCACCGAGCACCGCCGGTTGATCGAGCGCCTCGTCGAGGAGTTCGACGGGTTCGCGATCGCGACGACCCACGACGGCCTGGACGCCTACCGGCCACTGCCCATCGGCGCACACACGGCCGTCTGGCACCGGCCGACGGCGCTTCCCGGGGGCGGACGGATCATCAACCGGTGGGAGCCGGTGATCGTGTTCGTCCCCGAGGAGCGCCGCGGCCGTGAAGGTCTCCGCGTCAGCGACGTCCTCACGGCGAACGCCCCGCGCGCCGGCTTCGTCGGCGCCAAGCCGCCGGAGTGGACCCGGTGGGTGCTCGACATGCTCGGCTACGACCCAGCTACCGACGAGCTGCACGACCTCTTCCCTGGCTCGGGAGCCGTCGCGGCGGCCGCCGATGGCATGCTCCCGATCCCTGCTCTCGAAAGGACATCAGGATGACCGGTTTCATCGGCATCGACTGGTCGCTCACCGCATGCGGTGTCGCGGCCTACAACGACGGGGAGTGGGATCGGTGCACGATCGCCACGAAGCCTGACGACGGGACGATCGAGGGCTACCTCGACCGTGTCCACGGCATCGCCGCCAAGGTCGACTCATGGGCGGACCCCGCCGACGGGGACATCTGGGCGATCGAAGGTCCATCCCTCGGCGCGAAGGGATCAGCGCTGGACCGCATGTTCGGCGGCTGGTGGCTCACCGTGAACGACCTCACCGAGCACCACGAAGCGCCGTGGGTGTTCGCTCCGTCGAGCTTGAAGAAGCTCGCCACGGGGAAGGGCAACGCGTCGAAGGACGAGGTGCTCCTCGCGACCGAAAGACGCGTGCCTGATGCCGCCGTCACGAACAACAACGAGGCCGACGCCGTCTGGGCGGCGATCGGCGCATCCATCCTCGCAGGGCAGCCGATCATCGAGCTCCCCGCGGCCCACACGAAGGGTCTCACTCGGACCCTGAAAGGAAAGCTGTGAGTGCCATCGTGAAGCGCAGCGCGCGCGAGATGATCGAGCTGCTCGAAGCGCACTACTCCCCGCCGCCGTCGAAGCCCCCGGGCGGTCGCCTCATCACCGAGATCCAGGCACCGCACAGCCTGCGACGTGCAGATGCGCTCTACCTGCCGATCACGACCGGCGACCGAGGAACCATCATCGGTCACGAGATCAAGGTCAGCCGAAGCGACGTCATCGCGGAGGTCCGTGATCCGCATAAGGCCGACGCTTGGATGCGGTACTGCGACCGGTGGTGGCTCGTCGTCTCCGACGCATCGCTGATCGACGGCCTCGACATCCCGGAGAAGTGGGGTGTGATGGCCTCGCCGACACGCGGGCGGTTCATGACCATCGTGACGAAGGCGCCAACCCTCGCCCCGGACCGGTCGATTCTCGTCGACGCGTGGGGGACCATCTTCGCGAAGACCGGCTTTGCCGACATCGCCGCCACTGCGGAGGCGAAGCGCTACAAGGCCCAAGCGGAACAGTTCTCGGAAGCGAGTCGAGAACAGAACCGGGAGATAGCGCGGCTGACGGCTGCGCTCGGCGACGACACCGGCAAGAGCCACTACCGATCGAATCGCCTGACGGTCGCGAACATCCTCGCCGAGCTCGACCGGCTGGGCGAATACGGGGATGACGCCCCGCACGCCTTCCGGGGGCTCACGTGGACACTCGACGCCGAGGAGGTGGCGAGGGGCATCCTCGCGGCTGCGGCCGTTGCCGACGAGCGCCGACCAGTCACGGACGACATCGTGGCCGCGATCGAACGCGCCAACAACGTCGCCGAGCGCCTGACCCAGGTTCTCGACGAGATCCAACCGAAGGGAACGCCATGAGCACCGAGTATGCCGGCATCACCATCATCATCGACTACGGACCCAAGCGCACCGTCGTCAACATCCCTCGTGCGGAGGCCGTGGACCTGCGCGTGATCGAGGATATGCCGCAGCTCCTCGCGGCGGACCCGTGCTGCGAGCTTCCTCTGTCGATCAAGCCGCCTCTCATCCGCCACACGTGGCGGCCCATCGGCGAGTACACGCTACGCGAGGAGGAGAACCCCTGGCATCAGCCCGCGCCGCAGCTCTCAGAGCGCGAGCGGGCGGAGGCCGAGCGGTTCGGCATCCACGACGAGGACGACCGCGGGGGCGTCTGGTGACGGTCCGGCGCGAAGAGCGCCTCACCGTCTCGTCGCGGGACGATGATGCCCTGTCGATCGTCCAGGCGATCTCGGAGATCCCTGCGGGGGCACGTCTCGTCGACGTCGAACTCGACGCGGAACACCACAACGTGATGGGGCACCGGTACGGCACCCGCCCGGTCACGTTCACCTTCAAGCGAGAGGTCACCGATGCCTGACGAGCACGACATCTGCATCACCAACCACGAGCTCATGAGGGCGATCCACCGAGCGGATCGCCCTTTCCCTTGCCGCCGGCGGGGCATGACGCCCGCAGGGGAGCGCATCCCCGAGGCGCACTTCGCCGAGTGCGAGAACCAGGCGTGCCGGGGCTGCATCCCGCGCTCCGCGCAGCACGGCTACCTCTGCGGTGTCTGCTACCGGCGCGTCGTCGACGCGCTCGGCCGACTCGCCTGGCTGATCGCCCACCTCCGGTCGATCGAGAAGCCCGCGCAGGCGATCGGGGAGCGCGTCGACACCTCGATGGAGAAGTCGATCCTCATGCCGGACCCGTGGATCGCCGCCGACGAGCTCATGGTCGCTCTCGGCGCCAGGGTGATCCCGTCGACGGCGACCATCGACGAGGCCATCCGCCTCGCACACGACGCCGTCGCGATCGACGTCGACGCATGGGCGAACACCCTCGAAGGGGCGACGTCCGCCGTGATCCTCCTCAAGCGGATGGGCGTCGCGCTGCGCCGCTGGCCCGACTCGGAGGCTCAGTTCCGAGCCATCCCTTACCTGCAGTGCCCGAACTGCTCCCACCCGCACCTGTGGCGCGCGGCGCCGGAGCGCGTCGGCGACGAACTCCGTGTCGTCTGCGGCACCCCGGACTGCGGGTACGAGGTCGCGTGGGAGACGTGGGTGACGCAGTACGCGCCCGCGTTCGCCGCGATCGAAGCCGACATGAAGCGCCGCGAGAAGGCGGCCAAGAAGGAGAAGCAGGATGCCTGACCCCACCGTGACGCTGCGCGAGCAGCACCAGGAGCACCTCAGTATCGAATCGACGCAGGCGTGGGCAGCGGGCGACCCGGACGCTACGCCCGGCGACTGCTGGCGTGCATGCCTCGCTTCCCTGCTCGAAGTTCCGATCGCCGTCGTGCCCCACTTCGTCGCCCTTTACCCGGACACCGAGGACGAGCTGACGGCGACCCACGGTCCTCCGTGGTGGCGCGAGTCGGTTGCATGGGTGGGGGAGGTGCGGCCCGGGTGGGCGATCGGCGCTTGGGATGTCCCGTCCCCGTGGAAACCGGTCTACCTCCCCGGCGCGGAAGCACCCGACCGGGTGATCCTGACCGGCCGCTCGCCACGCGGCGACTGGCTCCACTCCGTGCTCGTGTGGGACGCCAACGGGACGCTCGCCCACGACCCTTTCCCGGGCGGGGAGGGCGTGAACCCGCCGTACTCGGACCGGATCGCTCTGGTGCCGATCCAGGGAGTCGGTCATGCCTGAGCGGGTGCAGCTCTCCCGCCGGCGCGGGTACCGGAAGCCGGACAACACCGTTGTCGTCGCCCGACCCTCGAAGTGGGGCAACCCCTTCCGCGTCGTCAACGGCGACCGCGCCCGCGCCGTCGAGCTCTTCGAGCGATCCGCGATCGGGTTCGGGACGTTCCAGCCCGACCTCATCCGCGCCGAGCTCGCCGGGAAGAACCTCGCGTGCTGGTGCCCCCTCGACCAGCCGTGCCACGCCGATGTGCTTCTTGAAGTAGCGAACCGCTAGACCGGGCCGCGCTCGACGTTCGCCACCAACTCGACCGCTTGTGCGTCGGCCCAGACCTTCGAGGCCTCGATTCGATCTTGAGCAGATCGCTGCGCACGCCATCGCCGAATTCGGCCGGAGGCCTGGGCTCGCGCGTTCGCCAACAGGGCGGCGCTCTCCTCATCTTGGAGGTAAGCCATGGTGTGGATGAACGCTTCGCGATAAGCCAGCAACAGTCGACGGGCCCTCGCGTATTGGAACATCAAGACCTCCAGATCGCCATCCTTCTCGACCTTCGAGCGGTAGCCGCGGGAGATGATGTCGGAGTCGTGCCACTTCCATTGCCACGACGACAGCCGATCTGGCTCGGTCTCGGCGTACTCAGCGATGTTGATGTTCACCCAGATCGCGAGAATTCCGGTTGAACCGGAGGCTTGATCGTGATCGCGGATGCGCTGATCGAGCGCATCCGCGAGCGTTTCGAGCTCCTCGAGCGTGGCGGACAAACGCTGCACCCAGTGATATCCGGGAACATGCTCAGCGGGTGCACCCGCAGGTACTTCCTTGACCGCTTCGAGGATGGGGGCGAGGAGCGCCTGATCGACATGCAGACGGCGCATCCGGTCGCCTAGAAAGCGAATGCCGAGGCGGAGAGGTACGCGAGCGCGCTCGACGACCTTCGCCTGTGCGTCGGATACCTCCCGCGCGCGCGAACGCGTCGCCATTCGCTTTTCAGCTCGCATGACGAAGACGCCGACGCCGGCGCCGGTGGCGATGCCTACGAGCAGATCGGGGCCGAATGTCTCCATGTTCCACCAGCCGCCGAGCCAACCGAAGGCACCATCCCACCATGTGCTCCAAGGGTCAGCGACGGCCGCGACACGACTCACACGCATGACAGAACTCAACCACAGAACGGACAACGACCATGAACCACACCGAAGAACAGATCGAAGCGCTCAACCGTGCGTTCGGATCGCGCACAGGAGGCGCGCCGCGCTTCACCGCGGAAGACGAGGGCGATGACTATCTGTTCGGTCGTCCCACCGTCACCGAGCAGGGAGAGAACCGATGAGCGACAACCCGCGCCGGAAGCGCACGATGCGTGGCACTGTCGCCGCGCGTGACCTGCTCATCCAGAGCGTGGCGAACCTGCTCGGTGTCGCGAGCTCCGACATGGTCGACGAGTGGAACGACGAGACGCTGGAAGGCGTCTTCGACGAACCTCGCGGGGCGGCGACCGTTCGGAACACACCCGCCGCCGGGCGCTTCGCGGAGAAGCTGGTCGATCGACTCCTCTTCGAGGACGACGTGCTGCTCGACTACGTCGGCACCGAAGAGAACGACGACGCACCCTGGAACGATCCCGTCATCGACGCCCACGGCATCCCCGACCGGATGCTCACCCCGCGCGAGATACGCGACGCCGAGCGCGCCGCCACCCCGGGAGAGAACCGAGAGGAACAGAACCGATGAGCGAGTACACACCGACGACTGAGGAAGTCATCGAGCACTGGTCAGCCACGCGCGGATCGGCGATAGACCCGGATGCGGCAGAGCGGAAGGCGGAGCGTGAGCGCATGTTCCGTCGCTGGCTGGCTGCTCATGATGCCGAGGTGCGGGCTGGTGTCGTAGCGGAGGAACCGGAATGGGACTACGGCGTCGGCTGGCGATGGAACGGCACCGTCTACGCGTTCAGCACCGGAACTCGAGATGCGGCCGAGGAGTACATCGGACGCCACCCCGACGACCCAGACTTCGGCCCGCACTTCCTCGTCCGCCGCGAGCCCGAGCGTTCGGCTGGCCTGTGGGTGCCGGTGAAGCAGGAAGGAGGGAGCCGTGGCTGAGCCGAGCGATGACCAGCGTGCCTCGTGGCGGTGCCGCCGATGCGGATCGAGCCGTTCGATCGGCTACGGCATGTGGCCGGGCAGCGGACCGGTGAAGGCCCAGTGCGTCCCGTGCGGAGCGGTTTCCGACTGGCCCGCGGCGAAGCGGGAAGGAGCCGGTGGTGGCTGACGTGAGGCCGTGCGGCCGCGCGCACGTCCACGGGAGCCACTCGTGGGAGGAAACGGAACCCCGCCAGGTGTACCACCACTGCCGGGGCGTCCGCGAGGTCTCATCCGACGACCTGTGGAACCCCCGGCATGACGTGAGCGGTATGTCCTGGCCCGTGAAGTGCACATGCTGCGGCCACGTGCACGACGGCGGACAGGTCACCGTCGTGCAGCGGTACGCGGACTGCTCCACCTGGCAATGCCCGAACTGCCAGTCCCTCATCGACGACCGCCCCGTCGCATGGGGCGGATCGGCGATCCCACTCGACAAGGAAGGACGAGAGGAACGATGACCACCTACTGGCACGGCGGCCGCTACCCCGCAGACGGCATCCTCACCCCGCAAGCAGAGATGCGGTCCGGCCGCGCCGGCGACGGCCACGTCTACATCACCACCGACCGCGACCTCGCCGCGACCTACGCCGCCACCCTCCCGGGCTCGTGGCTCATGCAAGTCGAACCGATCGGCCCCGTCGAGCACGACCCCGAGTCGATGCTCGACTACTCATTCCGATGCGCCTCGGCGACGGTGCTGCGTCGCTACACGCTCTCGAACACCGAGCGCGCGCAACGACTGCGCGCGATGCGTCGGCTCGGGTACCGGGAGGGGGAGCCACGCCATGCCGATACGCCCTGAGGAGCGAGCTCGCTACCCCGACGACTGGGACGACATCTCGGCGCGGATCAAGCACCGCGCCGGGTGGCGGTGCGAGTGCGAGGGGGAGTGCGGCCGCGGCACGCACGAAGGCCGGTGCCCGAACCTGCACCACCTGCCGGCATACGGCACCGGCTCCCGGGTCATCCTCACGACCGCGCACCTCAACCACACGCCCGAGGACTGCAGCCCCGAGAGCCTCAAAGACACGTGCCAGGGGTGCCACCTGCACTACGACCGCGAACACCACGCCGATACACGTCGGCGCCGCGCGCAGTCCGTTGTATGAGCCGGGAGGGTGCGGGGCATCGCCCGTTCGGCTCGACCCCCACCCCCCCACAGCTCAGTCGTCCTCGGATTCGCTGAGGTAGATAACCTCATCCTTCTCGAGCGGACCGCCCGTGCCAAGGATGGTCTGCCCTTCGAGAGTGCGCTCAAAGGCCGATTCATCGACCGAATCATCGAGCCATTCGTCGTCCTGCTTTCCCATGTTCACCTCCTCACATTCCAGTCGAAACAGCTGCATACGCGATCAGCAGACTGCTGCCAAGGAGGATCAGGCCGATGCGAACCATGCGCAGTCGGAAGATCACCTGCTTCTCCTGCTGATCAATGAGCACGGTGTACAGACGAGTGATGTAGAGGGTCGCGTCGATTTCATTCCTCTTGAGGATTTCGTCGCGGGTGTACTTCGGTCTTAACTCCTGGATGCCGCTGGGGAAGAGCGCTGCGATACCGAAGCCCACCGCGCTGATGCACACGAGCATCGAGAGCAGAAACAAGGGAGCCGGATTACTGACCAACAGCCCCGTGACGATGGATGCGGCAGCAATCAACATGCCCGCGCGAGTCTCCGCAGACGCAAGCCGACGCGACTGTCCGTCGAGTCGCCTCGAGAGCTCGCCCAAAGCGAGCTCAATCTGATGCTGCTTGTCGTCGAAAGACGGCTTGCGCTTTCCCATATCCGAACCATACTGCCCACCCAGAGAAAGGCTCATCTTGAGCACCGACACGCTCGAACAGCAGGACACCACCACCGACACCGGCGACCATGACCTGTTCGCTCACTACGCCCTCAAGAAGGACATCGAACGGTCGATGTTCGAGGGCGTCGAGATCACCGCGCTCTGCGGCAAGAAGTGGCGGCCGTCCCGCGACTTCACCAAGTTCCCCGTCTGCGGGACGTGCAAGACCATCCTGGAAGGAATCCCCGAGTGACCACCCGAGCCGACTACATTCGCTCCGACGAGCTCGCCGACGCCGCCGTCCGAGTCAGCGACCTCCCGAAGCTGTTCGGCGTCAGCCGTTCGACGATCGACGGATGGATCGCGAAGGACAGCATCCACACGTTCGAGCACCCCGTCTCGGAGGCGACAGGGCGGCCCCCGCTCGCCGTGCGCTTCGGCGACCTGCCCATCGACAAGCCGGGCACGACACGGTGGCACGCGAAGGTAAACCGGAAGAACCCCTGATAGAGTCTCTATGGTTGGACTCGTCCATACCCCACACCCTCGGAGCACCGCTTCCGGGGGTTTCGTGCTTTCAGAGCACGTCCCCCTCCCACAGTGTCGGTTGACCCCCAGTCCCGGCGAACGTGGTCGAGGGCGCCGCCAGGAGCGCGGCACACCGCGCCGTCAGGGCGGATAACAGAACACGCCCGAGCCGGCATCGCCGCGGCGGGCTCCCTTCCGGGATAGCTCAGTTGGCAGAGCTGCGCACTGTTAATGCGCCTGTCGCAGGTTCGAGCCCTGCTCCCGGAGCTGTGGAGGTGCGGGTCTTTCGACAACTTCGGGTGCGCGGTATTCAGCCCGCCAAGGCACCCCGAGCCGGTCCCGCACCTCCCACGACGTAACTTCCCTTCGAACCCTGGCGGTGCAACATGCGCGTCATCCTCGGCATCGCCTGCGGCCTCACCGCCAGCATCCTCGCCTACGTCCTGTGGCGCCCGACGCTCGCGTGGACGCTCACCCGCATCCCACCCGCCACACACCCCGACTGCCACCCCCGCTACCGGACCTGGCACCTCGGCATCGAAACCCTCGAGGAGCCCCGTTGAGCACCGCAGCTCGCAAGGCGCGCAAGCGCGCTGGCGCCGCCTACGTGAAGGCACGCAAGAAGCCCACTCGGCGCTTCGACGAGGCCCGCGGCCTCGGCCTCATCACAGGCCCCGAGATCATGGTCCGCATCCTCGCCCGGAGGTCGAAGTGACGATCGCAACACCGCCGCCGCCGATCGAGTACACCTGCCGCGAATGCGGGACGCCGTGGAACTCTTTGTCGGCCGCCGGCGAGTGCGAGATCATGGACATCGCCGAAGCGCGGCAGGCGCGGCGCGAGAAGGGCTGACCCGACGTGGCCTGGTCGACCAGCAACCGGAAGTCGCAACTTCCTGACGACTGGCCTCAGATCTGCAAGTTCATCCTGAAACGCGATCGCAACCGATGCCAGCACATCCGATTCGACACGGAACGGAAGTGCCTGCAATACGCAAATCAGGTCGATCACAGGGACCAGTCGCGGTCGTGGGATCACTCCCCGTCGAACCTGCAATCTCTGTGCGAGTACCACCACCGCGTGAAGAGCTCGTCGGAGGGTGGCACGGCCGCCTCAGCGCGCCGGCAGGCTGCAAAGAAGCGCCGGCACCCGGGACTGCTCCCGTAGCTGCAACTACCCCCGGTCGAGGTCCGTTCGAGCGCCGCGGCCGGGACGGTTCGCCCACCACGCGTCGATCGTCTCCTCCGACCATCCGCCGATCGGTCCGATCCGAACGTCCGGCTCCGGCATCTTGCCCTGCGCCGCATAGTGGCGGATCGTGCCTGCGGCCAGCCCGAAGCGCGCTGCAACTTCGGCGGGGCCAAGATAGTGCACGGTCATGCCTGCAATTGTCCCATGGGCTGTAGAATCGGCCATGGTTCCTTCCCTTCGGTTGGATTCCGCGCCCCGGCTCTGTTTCACCCTCCATCGGAGGTCGAGCCGGGGCATCTTCATGTCACCAGTCCTGCAATTCGCCCGGATCGGTCACGTCGAACATCGGTACTTCCCACGGCATCGACTCCGGCGGCGCCGGCCGCGGCCACCGCACACCGTCGAGCGGCTGCAACTTGCGGTCGTACACCGGAGACGGCTCCGGCGGGGTGAGCAGCGGATTCTCCCGTGAGTCTCCGGCTGCGCGGGTGAGTGCTGCAACTTCCGGCACCGCACTACGTCGCCTCATGGCGCACTTCCCTTCGAGATCCTGAGTGGTATCGCGCGGGAGCGTCCCCACAACGCTCCCGCGCGCTCCGCCGCAACGGTCGCCGCTCCCGACGCATCGCCCGCCCGTCGGCGAGACGAAACACGACGCTGAACTCCCCAGTCAGCCATTCGCTCATCGGTGCAACTTCCTATCGCGTCCCCTGCGGAGACTGAGGAGCAACTTGCTCCCGTGCGCGTTCCGGCCGTGACGCCGGGTGCCGCCTTCGCGGACGCGCGAACCTGCAACTAGAACACCTCGCCCCACGCCGGGTCCGGTGCAACTTCGACGATCGCGGGAACCTCGTCCTCCCACTCCTCGAAGGGCGCAACGTCCGGCGTCGTCGCATTCGCGATGATCGTGTGCACCTGCTGCCGGGAGAGCCCCACCGCCCGCGCAATGGCTACCTTCGTCGCCCCCTTCGACGCCGCGTCGAGAATGAGCGCGTCACGCTCCAACGTCAGCCGTCGCAGCATGTCGAGCTGGTCGAGAGCCCGATCCGCCGAGTCCTCCCACGCGACCTGCTCCCGCTCCTCCGCGGCGCGCTCCCGCCACTGCGAGAACGTCACCCGCTCGGTGCCCCAGTGCTCAATCCACCACTGCCGGAACTCAGACGTGACGATCCCGCGGACCATGTGCGCCGCGCCGTAAAACGCCGCCTGCTCCGTCGTGAACCCTCGCGCCGCCGCCTTCGCAAGGTACGCGTTCGCGCGGGGCGTGTTCTGAAACAGATACGTGACGCCGCCCGCATGATCGTAGAACCGTGCAAGTTCGCCCGCCACATACTCCGCCCATGCCGCGAAGTCGTCCCGGTAGATGCTCATGGTGTTCCCTTCGGTGCCCGGGTGTTTCACTTCCCGGGATCGTGCAAATAGGTGCCGTGCCTGTCAGCCGGCGGGCGTCAGCGCGTATCCGCGGCCGCCGATCCAAACGGCGTCTTCGCCGCCGACCTCGCCGGCGCTGAAATCGTCGCTCATGACGTAGTCGGCCGCGTTCGGGTGCCCATCCCACTCCGGCCGCGGGATGAGCCGCGAACGGCGTTCCACGGTCGCGGACGGGTCGCGTTCGATGTCGCCGGCGTACTCCGTGAGTACGTCGCCGTCCAGCGCCGCAGAGTAGGGCGTGAATCCGTCTTCCCAGTCGAAATAGCGCATTGCCTGTTCCCTTCGTCGTCCCCACTGTCTCACCGGTGGGGGTTGTCCCGTGCCGCGGTCGTGAGCCGCCGACGCCTACGCGTGGCACGGGGGAGCGGTCAGCCCGCGCGGACGATCGTCCCGCGCGAGGTGAACACGTGCCCGCAGACGATGTCCAGCGCGTCCATGCACGTCTTCGCGACCTCGTCGCGCGCCTTCTCGGCGTCGCTTATCGTCGCGTGCGGGCCGCCCATCGCGCGAGGGTTGAGGCCGCGCGCGTACACGTAGAACGCGGACACGTTCCCGCGGCCGTCGCGCCCCGGGTAGCGCGCAGCGATGTCGGCGAGCTCTGCGGGTGAACACTTCACCGGAGCCCCGGCAAATCGCCAGTGCTCGCCGTCTTCGTGGGCGTCGATGTACTCGGCTCCATCTGCGAGCATCTGCGCGTGCCCGGCGTGCGCGTCTTCCGCGCTGCGGAACGCGATCCGCTCTCGCGCCCCGTCCCGGATGACGTCCAGCACGGGCCGCGCCGGGTCACGGTAGTCGAAGTCGCGGGCAATCTGCACGCCCATGGTCAGCGCTCCCCGCGGATAGCGGCGATCGCCGCGGCCGGATAGGTGTACTCGACGCCGAGCGCGTCGAGTGTCGCCCGCGTCGTCTCCTGCATCACGTTCAGAGTGTGGAACGCCTCGCGCGCCGTCGCGCCGATGCTCCCGAATGCCTTCGTTCCCGGGTAGCTCTCACGGTTCGATCCGCCCGCCGGGATGATGTGCAACGTGTGCGTGCTCATCCCGCGCTCTACGGCGAGACGGTCGCCGTCCTGCAAAATTCCCGCCGCCTGAGCGTAAGCGGTGAGCATCGCGGCCTGCGTCGCAAGGTCCGCCTTCGTGATTCGGTTCGACATGGTGTTCCCTTCGGTAAGCCCGGTGTTTCACTTCCGGGTGCGTCCGTGTCTCGGTCGTGAACCGTCGCCGCCTACGCGGGGACACGGGAAGCCTCAGTGCTGGACGTCTGCGCCCGTCGCGCCCTCGACCCAGCACACGCCGCGGCCGTCCAGAGCCTCCCAGCACTGCAACACGGGCAAGAGCTCTCGCGCTTCCTGCAACGTGGCGAAGTACACCGCCACGCCGACCGGTAGCGGCGGCTCCACACAGTCCGCGTCCGTGTCGTCCTCGCACTCCGGCGGCTCCTGCGTGCCCCCGACCACGGGAGCGACAACGGGAGCATCCGGGGCAACGGTCACCGGGGCAACGGGAGCCGACGACTCGACCGCGCCCGGCTCCGCGCCGACCGTGCCGGCGTCATCCGTGCCGAGCTGCTGCGCCGGCGTCTCCTCACCCGCGACGACCGTAGCCGGCTCATCCACGGGGAGAGTGCCCGCGTCCGTCGCTGCGATGCATGCCATGAGTGCGACACCCGCGGCGAGGCCGCCGAGTCCCGCAAGTCCAACCTTCTGCGTAACGCGCATGGTGCGTCTGTCCCTTCGGTGTGTGGTGCCGGTGTTTCACTTCCGACACCACTGACTATACACACACCCGTTTGTGTGGTCTACCCCCCGTCCACACACCCGCACAGCCACGCCCCACCCGCGCACACGCCCCGACGCACGCCCACTGTCCAGCCAGCCGACACCGGCCCGCCGCACACGACACCGCGCATGTGTCAAGCCACCTGACACCCCCGGGCCACCACCCCCCGCCCCCGGCCCCGGCCCGCCCGCAAGCGTTCTGCCTCTCGCGGTGCGCGCGGGTCTGGGGGGTCATGATGCCGCCCAGACCACGCGACCGACGCGTGCCGATACTGTGGCTCCATGCAGATCGCCCTCGACGTCTTCACCGTTCTCCTGGCGGCCGCCGCGCTGATCGTCTCGATCCGGGCGATGAAGGTCGCGAAGAACGCCCCTCTCGAGGAACGAACCCGCTCGAACCGAGACGAGATCAGAGAGGCGTTGCTGGCGACAAACGATCCGTTCTTCGCCGCCCTCTATGCACTCGATCGCGGTAGACCCGTGGGAGACATCCCAGACGTAATCCCAGTAGCGCGCGACGTCCTGGACCGCATCGGCCCGAGGTTGCCCGAAGAGGTGGACCTCGTCCTGCTTCGCATCCGGTTCGACCAGGTGGTCTCACGATGGAACAGCGTGACCGGAAACGTCGCTGCGGTTCAGCGGATGGTCGAGGACGTGAGCTATTGGGATGAGCAGCTTGCGGAGCTCGACCCGAATGCCACCGAGAGCATCCGGACGGAAGTGAAGACCCGACTCGCCGAGGCTCGCAGGGAAGAGCAGAGTCTCAGGGACGAGGGAACCGCGCTGCGAATGAGCCTTCGCGAAGCGCTGACGGAGACGCGCGACGCGAGCACGAAGTACATCAGCTCGGTCGACGAGAAGGATAAGAAGAGCTCGAAGTAGGCCAAACCCAAGTCCTCATCGCTGCCCTGTACCGCTTCGAGCTCATCCGCTGAGGATGTGCCGCTTGTCGCTACGATTCGAGCATGCAGATCCAGTTCGACCCGTTCTCGTTCGCCGTTGCGGTGATCGCGGTTCTCGTTTCTCTCCGGGCGTACGTCCTCTCGAAGCGGGCGCCCCACGTTGAGCGGGTACGTCAGAACAGGGACGTCGTCCGCAGCGCGCTGCGCGACCTCGCCGACGTGTTCCGTGACCTGCGGCATGAGCTCGATGAGGGCCGCGAGGTCGGCGAGGTGCCGTCTGAGATCGACGCCGCCTACTCCGTACTCGAGGAGTACGGGCCGCGTCTGCCCGAACGGAGTCACGTCTGGCAGATTCAGAGTTCGATCCGAGAGCTCCAATCGGCATGGCGCTCAGCGATCAGCAGCGCGGAGCGAGTCCGGGGGATGGACCAGGAGGTCACGCTCTGGGAGACGGAGATCGCGAGCTCTAACTATCCCGAGAAGACGCGGGCCCTGATGAGACGCAACCTTAGCGAGGCGCGTCGTCGGCAGGCCGAGATGCGGAGAGTGCTCGACACGTCGCTGACGAACCTGCGCGCGGCTGTCGACCCCGCCGAGGTTGCCAGCGGCGACTATGTGAGCAGGATCGACGCGGAAGAGCGAGGCGCGGCGAAGTAACTTCACACGGCCGGTGCGCTGCCAGGAGAGGTGCGAGGCAAGTTCTCAGGGTGAACAAGCTCACCGAACTGGTGGATCTGCCAGAGATCGGCTTCCGGCCGCCAAACGAAGGTGAACACCATAGCCTCTACGTCCGCCATCGTGTTCGTGGTGTAGCCCTCGCCGACTCCCGACAGGATCTTCACGTAGACCACATCGTCAGCACCGAGGGCGGTGTTGGCGAGGCTTCCGATGGCAGGGCCTTCGATCGATCGCATGGTCTCTCTGGTCGCAGAGAAATCGCCCCACGCGTCTTTGGATTCAGGGGTCACCATTCGGTCAAGGATCGACCGGTCGAGGCTCTCATCGCGCACGCCATGGAAGAAGACCCGAGCCAGATTGACCGGGTGATTCGGCGGTAGCGCCGCCATCTGGTATCGCGCGTCGTCATCGTCCGTCCAGGTGTCATCGGTCATGCGCCGATCGTACCTCTGGCTACTCATCACCACCGTCCGGTGGCCGTTTCGGTCGCCGGCTTCCGATTCGGGAGAGGCATCACCATGGCTGGCAATGGACCGGCGCCGAAGGAAAAGCGCTCGCGAGGGCGCGACAACCCCGCGCGCGAGATCATCAAGTCCGACGGACGTCTGGGAGGCTTCCCCCTGCCGGAGGATGTGCTGCCCCTGATCCCGGAGAAGGACCGCGACCCCGACTACTACGAGGGCGAGGCGCAGCGCGAGGAGTGGCACCCGCAGACGGTGCGCTGGTGGGACAACTGGCGGTCGTCGCCGCAGGCCGCCAAGATGCTGACCGCTCCCGACTGGGACTACCTCCTCGACACCGCGCTGCTGCACCACCAGATGTGGATGAGCGGCGGGAAGAACTCGGAGCGCGCCGCGGAGATCAGGCTGCGCGTCGCCGCGTTCGGAGCGACGATCGCTGACCGCTTGCGCCTGCGCCTCGAGGTGGAGGTGCCGGAGGAGTACCCGGTGGGCAACGCCGAGAACTCGAACGTGACCAGCATCGACGAGCGGCGCCAGCGACTCGGAGGCATGTAGATCATGCCTCGGCGTCTGCTGCACTCGCCGGGGCACGACAGGAAGCGATCCCTCGGGTGGATCGCAACGTGGTGGATCGAGACGTTCGTCGTCCACGGCCGCGGCGGCGCGCAGGGCATGCCGATCCAGTACGGCGACGAGTACACCGGCTTCATCGTCGACTGCTACGCGCACGACGCCGCCGGCAAGCGCTTCTACAACTCGGCCTTCTTCTCCCGCCCGAAGGGCACGGACAAGTCGGGCCTCGCCGCCGCGCTCGTCCTCTTCGAGGCCTTCGGGCCGGCGAGGTTCGCAGGGTGGGCCAAGGGTGGAGAGACGTACGAGTTCCTCGGCCGCACGTACACCTACGTCGCCGGCGAGCCGATGGGCAAGCCGGTCAAGACCCCCGTCGTCAAGATCATGGCGACGGAAGAGGGCCAGACCGGCAACGTCTTCGACAGCGTCTACTACAACCTGACCGACGAGAATGCGCCCCTCTACGCGTTGAAAGCCGTCTACGGAGTCGACGCGGGCAAGACGCGCGTCCTCATCCCGCACAACGGTGGCCAGATCACGCCGTCCACCGCCGGTGCCGCGTCGAAGGACGGCGGGCTCGAGACCTTCGCGGTCTTCGACGAGACCCACCTCTACGAAACGCCCACGCTGCGCGCGATGTACGACACCGTCGTCCGCAACCTGTCCAAGCGTCGCAAGGAAGGCACGTGGTTCATCGAGACCACGACCATGTACGAGCCCGGCGCCGAATCGGTCGCCGAGGACACCTACTTCCTCGCCGATCAGATCGAGGAAAAGAAGGCGCGCAGGCCGCGTCTCCTCTTCGATCACCGGTGGGCTGACGTCGAGTCCCTGGACAAGATCAAGGTGCCGGACCCGACTAAGCGCGGCGGCCAGCGGCTCGAGACGGAGGAGGAGTACCTCTCCCGACTCACAGCCGCGTTTTACGAGGCGTTCGGCGACGCGATCGCGTGGAACGACCCCGAGGGCATGCTGGACGACCTGTTCGACCCGCGGCGGTCCGAGGAAGACACCATCCGGTACTTCTTCAACGCGGTCGTCGCCGGGAAGCACTCGTGGCTCAAGCTCGTCGAGTGGTCGCGGATCAGCCTGCAGGCGCGGCTCGCCGAGGCGAAGGAAGCCGGCACCAAGCTCGGGTTCCGGCCGCCGGCGCGGGGCGACAAGATCGCTCTCGGGTTCGACGGCTCGCTCAACTCGGACGCGACCGTGCTCATCGCATGCCGCATCGACGACGGCTACGTCTTCCCGATCGGCATCTGGGAAGCGCCCGACTCGAAGGAAGCGAAGCACTGGACGGTCGACCATCAAGAGGTCGAAGCCGTGCTGGACGAGACCTTCAAGAAGTTCAAGGTCGTCGCGTTCCTCGCCGACCCGCCTCACTGGCGCGACTACGTCGACCGATGGGAGACGAAGTACGGTCCCGACCTGCTCGTCAAGGCGTCCGAGGCGAAGCCGATCACGTTCGAGACGAACCAGCACACCGTGATGGCGAAGGTCGTCGAGCGCACCGAGACCGCGATCAAGTCCGGGGAGCTCTTCCACGGCAACCACAAGGTGCTGACCCGGCACGTCCTCAACGCCTCCCGGTGGAAGCGCTCAGCGGGTGACGTCATCGGCAAGGACCGCAAGGGCTCGATGAAGAAGATGGACGCCGCCGTCGGCATGTGCCTCGCGGTGGAAGGCCGCGCGCGGTACAAGAAGCAGTTCAAGAAGCGGACGGGCACGGCTCGCCGAGTCCGGTAACCCCGGGGAAACGAGGTGGAGAGTGCTCACCGAAGCGAACATCCCGGACACCGACGACTGGTGGCTCCTGCGCCTGGCGAACCGCCTCGGCACGGGCCTCCCGCGGATGGAGAAGCTGCGCTCGTACCGTGACGGCGACGCCCTGCTTCCCGCCGACTCGTGGGACGCCGCGACGAGCGAGCAGTACCTCCGCTTCATGCGGCGATCGCGACTCCACGTCGCGGAGACGCTGCGAGACGCGCGCACCGACCGACAGGAGGTGATCGCGTTCCGCACGTCCGCCGCCGGCGACGAGAACGGCGACCTGGTCGCTCAGGCGATCTGGGACCGCTCGCGCATGGCGATGCAGTCGGTGCCGCTGTTCAACGACCTCGGCGACTACGGCCGCGCGTACATCATCACCGCGCCGGACTCGAGCGGGAAGGCGCTCTGGCAGATCGAGAACGAGTGGACGACGATCAGCGAGCAAGACCCGCGGTTCCCGTGGGTCACGCGAGCTGCGATCACCGTCGGCTACAACTCGATCCTGCGGACCGAGGAAGTGACGCTCTTCCGGCCCGGCTACTACCGAGTCGCGTACCGGTCGACGAACGTGCCGACGCTCCCTGCCGATGGCACGACGTGGACTGTCACGTCCGACTGGTCGTGGGTCTCCGAGCCGATCCGGACAGGAGCGATCGACGAGTGCATCGTCACGCAGCTCGCGACCCCCGACGGCGCCGGCATCTACGAGAAGCACCTCGACACGCTCGACCGCATCAACGAGATCACGCTGAACGCCCTCACCCTCATCGTCATGCAGTCCTTCCGGCAGCGCGCCGTGATGGCTGACCTCGACGAGGTCTACCCGGAGGATCACCCCAAGGCGGGGCAGGAGATCGACTACGACGAGGTGTTCCGCACTGGCCCCGCGGCCCTGTGGACCCTCCCGTCCTCCGCGAAGATGTGGGAGTCCGCAGCGACCGACGTGCGACCGATCTACGAGGCGCGCAAGGACGAGCTGAAAGACCTCTGCACGATCACCCGCACGCCGATGAGTCTGTTCGACTCGTCGAACGCGAACCAGTCGGCGCTCGGCTCGCAGATCAGCCACCAGCCGCTCGTAAACGCGGTGAACCGCATGAACCGGGTCGCGGGTGTCTCGCTGGCTCAGGCCATGTCCCAGTCGCTCCGCATCGAGGGGCAGGACACCCGGTCCGAGTTCACGAAGATCGAGGTCGAGTGGGCGAAGGTCAACCCGGCCACCCTCGCCGAGAAGGCGGAAGCCGCGCCGAAGTTCAAGGGCGGCGGCGCCACGCAGGCGTTCATCGACGCCGAGGTGTTCGAGATGACGCCGCAGCAACGGCGGCAGGCCGAGACCGACCGGGCCGACGAGGCGTTCAACGCGGCCCTCGCGATCGCGCCGGCGACCCGCCAGGCGGTGAGCACGACAGGAGCGAACGATGGCGAATGAGGATCTCAAGTACGAGCACCTCGTCGCCACCTACGCCGCGCAGCAGGAGTCGATCGTCGAGGCGCTGCTGAGGGCTCTCCTGCAGATCTGGCTCCCGTTCGTGTGGTGGGGTCGGCCCGACATGGTGAACGCCGCAGCCGCAGCGTCCGCCGTCCAGGTCGACGCCGCCACACGGCGAGCCCGGCGTACCGCCCGCGCGTTCATGCTCCGCCAGCTCGAGCTCGTCGACGCGCTCCCGGACGAGCTCCCGCCGATCGAGGACACCTACGAGCGCGGCGGGACGTCCATCGTCGAGGTCTACAAGCGACCCGCCCGGCAACTCGAGCACCGCATCCGCGAGCGCTTCCGCAACCCCACCACGGAGACCATCGACTGGCCCGACCGGGTGCCCGACGAGGTCTGGAAGACGTTCGAGGATCGACTGACCTCGATCGTCAACGACGACATCGCTGCGGTCACCCGCGACGAGGCGCAGAAGGTGATGGCGGCCTCTCCGAAGGTCATCGGCTACCGCCGCGTGATCCACCCGGAGTTCTCCAAGACGGGAACCTGCGGGCTCTGCATCGTCGCGGCCTCGCGCTTCTACTCGAAGTCCGAACTCATGCCGCTCCACGACCTGTGCAAGTGCACGATCTCGCCCCTGACGAAGGACCGCGACCTCGGGCTGCGCCTCAACGAAGCTGACCTCGCGCGGATCTACGCGGCCGCCGGCTCCAACTACGCCGACGACCTCAAGCGCATCACCGTCCAGGTGCGAGAGCACGGCGAGCTCGGGCCGATCCTCACACGCAAGGGCGACGCATTCCGCAGCCTCGCGAAGGTCAACCGCGACTCGAAGCGGAAGCAGTTCACCCCCTACGCGCGCATGACCGCGGACGACCAGCGAAGCATGTGGGAGTCGCAGCTCGCGACCTCCGAAAGCGGCCTCCGAATCCTCCTCGACGCGCGCGACAACGGCACCAACCTCGTCGACATCACCGGCAAGGGCGAGACCCCCATCCCGGTGAAGGACATCGACAAGGCGATCGCCTGGTACCGCTCGCTCATCGCACGGGCAGAGTCCAACCTCGCCTGACACAGACCCCCCACCTCGATCCGGGGCGGGTTCCACCTTCCGATCCGGAGGACTCATCACCATGCTCACCCACCAGCCCATCCGTATCCTCGGCCCGCAGTTCGCGCCCGCATGGCACCGTCCGTGGTTCCGCTACATCGACCCCGTTCCGGGCGCCGAAGCGGGCACGCAGACGCCGCCGGCGCCGGGGGCTCCCGCGCCGAAGGAGGAGAACCTCGGGTTTCCCAAGGACACCCCCCTCGACCAGATGAAGCCCGAAGAGCGCGAGGCGTACTGGAAGAACCAGTCCAAGGTGCAGCAGCGCATCGCCGAGGCGGAAAAGCGACGGGCGAGCGCATACGAGCAGTTCGGCACGGTCGAAGAACTGCAGAACGCGGCCAATGCCGCCGAGCAGGCCCGCCAGGCCGCGCTCAGCGACGCTGACCGCGAGCTCGAGCAGGCGAAGACCTCGGCCAAGGCCGAAGGATTCGCCGAGGGCACGAGCAAGGTGCTCGGGTCCGCCGTGAAGGGATGGCTCATCGCGCTCACCAAGGGCGCGAACGAGACCGTCGAAGCCGCAACCTCCCGCGTGGAGGGTGCGATCGAGTTCGCCGATCTGACGAAGTTCATCGGCGACAACGGAGAACTGGACGCCGCCAAGGTCCAGACGTTCTCGCAGTCCCTCGGTTCGGCGGACAGCAACGGCACCCAGTCGGAAGCGGCGTGGGGACAGCGGTTCCACAGCGACCACGCTGGCCGCATCCCCCCTGCACCCGGAGCGACCGGTTCGGTCGCGTCGATGGAGCAGGCCGCCTACGACGCCATGAAGCCCAAGACCACCGCCTAAGGAGGCACTGATGTCTGATTTCCAGATCAAGTCTCGTGCGACCGGCGCGAAGCAGGACACCCGCTGGCGCGCGTCGGCGCACGGTGAAGACGCTGCGCGCCCCGGTCAGCTCGACGTGTCCGCGTTCACCGCTGGGACGCACTACAACATCCCCGGCCAGGACAAGAACGTGATCCCCTCGGGGGTCGCGGTCGCCCTGCTCGCCAACGGCCTGTACGGGCCGTACAGCGCGACGGCCGGCGCCGACGACAGCGACCCGCGTCGCACGCTCGCCGGCTACGTCAACGACAACGAGGGCGTGTCCCTCGGCGACGACCCCGCGACGGCCAAGCCGACGTTCGCCCGCCTCGTGCACGGCATCGTCAAGCCCTCGCTCCTGCCCATCGCTGCTCAGCGCACGACCGTGAAGACGGCCAAGTCGAGCGGCTCGTTCACCTACGTGGAGGACTGACCCATGGCGTTCAGCAAGAACCACCGCACCCCCGCGCAGCTCACCGCGTTCGCCCGCGCTGCGTTCCGCCTTCACGTCGAGTCCTTCGAGACCGCCGCGATGCTCCCGCTCGAGGCCTCGCCGACGCTGACCTACTCGGTCAACATCGGTCAGTCCGTGCTCCCGGCCGCGGCCTCGTACCGCAGCTTCAGCACCGAGTCCGAGGTCGGCACGCTCGAGGGCGGCCAGACCGCCGACGGCAAGCTGCCCCCGATCTCGATCCGGACGCCCGTCGATGAGCACCAGCAGCTCGTGCTGATGAACATGGACGACGCGATCGGTGAAGCGTTCGAGAAGCGCGCGCGCCGCAACGCGCAGGCCGTCGGCTCGCGCTTCGTGCTCGGCCAGGTCGAGGCGCTCGTCTCCGGCAAGGTGACGATCCAGGAGCGCGGGCTCAGCGTCGTCGTGGACTTCGGCCGCAAGGCCGCGCAGACCGGCACCGCGCCGACCCTGTGGAATGCCGCCGGCGCCGACCCGATCTCCGACCTGGACGGCATGCGTGCGGTCATGGGCAAGGGCATCTCATCCATCGTCATGCCGCGCGCGATCCTCGCCCTGCTGCAGACCAACGAGGAGATCATCAAGCTCGTCGTCCAGCGCGGGGACAACCTCCCCACCCGCGTCAGCGAGACGGACGTCCGCTCGCTGCTCCGCGAGTGGGGCTACGGCGAGGTCCGCGTCAACGAGCAGACGATCGTGAACCGTGCCGGTGTCGAGCAGCCGCTCTTCCCGACCGACCGCATCTCGATGCTGTCGGGCTCGCAGTTCGGATCGACGCTCACCGGCATCACCGCCGAGTCGCTGGCGCAGGACAACGGCATTTCGCGGGCCGAGGCCGCCGGCGTGTTCTCCGGCGCGACCCACACGCACGACCCCGAGGGGTACAACGTGCTCGTCTCCGCGATCGGCCTGCCGATCCTGCAGGCGCCCGACAACACCGCGTCCCTCAAGGTCGCGTAACCCCACCCGGTCACTGCGGGGCGGTCCCTTCCGGGGGCCGCCCCGCACCCGTAAGGAGAAGGTCTGCCATGAGCAACACGAAGCGAATCCTCAACGGTCACGTCGCCCGCGTCATCGGCGGCGTGCTCGTCACCGCCGGCCCCGGCGATCCGGCGCCCGACTGGGTGACGAACCCGGCACTCATCGACGAGCCGAGCGCGGAGCCGGTTGGCACTGACGCCGTCCAGGCCCCGACGCCCGCCCCGTCAGCGCCGAAGGCCGCCCCGTCGGCCCAGAACACGGACGACCTGTCCGGCCTCGGCATCAAGGAGCTGCGCGATCTCGCCGAAGCGACGGGCGTCGCGAAGAGCGGCAGCAAGGCGGAGATCGCCGACCGCATCCGCGCGAAGCGGTCAGAAGCGAAGCCCGACGGCGTCGTCGGCGACGACGAGACGTCGGACCGCGATGCGCTCGTCGCCAAGGCGACGGCCCTCGGTGTCGAAGACGCCGAGAACCTGACCGACGACGAGCTCAACGCCGCGATCGAGTCGCTGGAGGAGTGACCACATGACGACGCTCCCCGAAGTCTCGCCCGACGAGATCCCCAAGCACTCCACGGTGGACGTCTCCGACCTCGGCAAGGAGTACCTCGAGGGCAAGCTCGGCGAGGTCGTCGACTCGATCAAGAGTCGATGGGGGAGCGTCGTCGCCTCACGCCTGGAATCCGGTGTCCTCACCACGCGCCTCTACAACGCTGTCGTCATCCGAGTCGCCGCCCGCGTCTTCGGCAACGAAGAGGGGTACAAGGAGGAGCACGAGGGCCAGTACGGCTTCCAGCGCGAGTCACTCGCGGCATCCGGATACATCTGGTTCAGCGACATCGACGAGCGTGACCTCACGGGTCGCGTCGCGCCGAAGCGCGGCGGCCGTGCCGGAACCGCGACGCTGAGCAGACAGAAGGGGTGGCCCTGATGTCGCTCCTTGGCCGCCGAGCTCCTCACACCGTCCAGGTCCAGAAGCGAAAGATGGTCCGCAACGAGCGCGGCCAGCGCGAGTACGTGCCGGACGGAGCACCGATCACAGTCCGCTGCATGGTCGAACCTGTGCGCGACTGGTCGTCGTCGGAGGAGGTCGAGACGCTCGGCCTGCAGGTGGTCGACCTCGCCATCGTCCGCTCCCGACTGTGGCCCGGCGACATCAACTCCTACGTCCTCTTCAACGGCGCCGAGTACGAGACGGTCGGCGCACCTCAGAGCCATTCCGTCTCGAAGCGCACGGGACACCACCGAGTCACGATCAAGTGGCTCCGCGACCTGTAGGAGGCTCGGATGTCGTACGTCGACCCTCGCGCCGGCTCCATGGCCGCGCAGATCGCAGGCCAGAGTCGCGAGATGGACCTCGTCGCCCAGCGCGGTCTCCGCGCCGTGCGCTCAGTCGCCGCGGCGCACCGCCTCACCGGCGAGTACCTCAGCAAGACGTTCGTGGCGACCGTCCCCTCGCTGCAGCCCTCGAAAGTCGGCCCCATCGACGACCGCCTCATCGTCGCCGACGACAAGGCGGCCGTGTCCATCGAGTACGGCCACCTCGTGCGCTTCAAGAACGCCCGGCGCGTGAAGTTCGTGCCGGGCCAGCACATCATGAGCAAGGCGCTCCGGGCGGTGGGCTGATGGGACTCCTCCTCGACAACGACGGCCTGTTCCAGACGCTCGTGCGGCAGATCGCGCCCGCCCACTCCGATGTGGCCGCCGACCTCGACGTCGGCACTTTCGCCGCGCTGCCCCTCGTCACGCACTACTCGCTCGCATCGCAAGACGGGAACGGGCGCGACCTCTGGACGGTGACGCTCACCCTCAGCGTCTTCGACGACCCCCACACCGCCTTCGCTGTTGCCGACACGCTCTACACCGGCGTGCACGGCTGGGATGAGCTGCCCACGGCCGGAGTCGTCGCGGGGGTCGGAGCCGTCGAGTCCATCCTCAACGAGATCTCTGCATTCTCGCGGGTCGGCGGAGAAGCGCAGATGGAAGCCAAGTCCGCGATCCAGCTCACCGGCTCGTGGCAGCTCGCCGTCCGCAAGTTCTAGTCCTTCTGCGCCCCTCGGGGCGGGTCTGCAACCCCAACACCCAGGAGGAACCGTGTCTGTCGACGCAACCACACTCGTAATCCCCGGGCACGGAACTGTCTTCCACGCCCCCGTCAACACCGTCCCGCCGGCGTCCCCGCTCGAGGCGTTCAACCTGCAGGACGACGGTCCGTCGCCGTGGAAGAACCTCGGCCACACGTCGAAGCAGAACACCATCGCCTTCACCAAGGAGGGCGGTGAGAAGGAGTCGATCGACACCTTCCTCGCCGACGCCGTGCGCACCACGACCAGCTCGGTCACGTGGGGCGTCACCGTCGCGGCGCTGCAGTTCGACGCGGCGACCCTCGACCTCGCCTTCAACGGCGACTTCGACCCGGTGACCGGCGGCTACACCGTTGCCACGCCGAAGCCGCTCTCGACCGCCCTGTTCCTGTACTTCCAGGACTCCACGGGGTCGGTCGGTTTCTGGATTCCGAACACGGAGGTGTCGCTCGGTGACGCCCCGTCGGTCGACACGGCGCAGTTCCTCGAGCTGCCGCTGTCCGTCTCGATCCTGTCGGCGGCCAACTCCGCGATCCCCGCGGTCGAGGGTCGCGCCGGCGTCTTCCAGATCTTCAAGACCGGGCTCGCGGCTCCCACGCCGTAACCCCCTACCCGTCCCCCTGGGTGCAGTGCCGCAGACCCGCCCAGGGGGACGTCTTCCTCACCAGGTCTGCACCGCACGAAAGAGGTCTGCAATGACGACTCCCACGAAGCCTCAGGATCGGAAGACTCCGGTCCGCAGCAAGACCCCGAAGCCCTCCGAGGTGATCGAGGCCGAGCAGGACGCCGAGGAGCTCCGCCGTGAGCTGCTCGGCGACATGCCGCCCCTCCGCGAGCCGCACCGGTTCCGCCTCGGCCACCGCAACGCGTTCACGAACCTCACGCTCGACGCCGCGAAGTCCGGTGCCTTCGATGGCAACGGCGACGGTGAGGGCATGCTCGAGTTCGACATGACGAAGCCCGAGGACATCGAGCGGTACCAGAAGTTCGCCGACTTCGTCGCCTCGATCGACGAGTGGGCCGAGACCATCGCCGAGGACAAGGACGCCTACGCCGCCTGGTCCGAGGGGAAGACCGAAGAGCACTTCGTCGCCCTCTACATGCACTACCGGGACGAACTGGGGAAATCGCGCAGCTCCGAGAGCTGATCGACGAACTCGACACTCAAGGAGCGCTGCGCGCAGACCTGGCCCAGTTCTACCACGGGCTCAACATCGACGACGTGTGGGCGGGCAAGGTCTCTGCCCACCACGTCGTGATCCTCGCCGAGCACCTGGTGCTCAATCCGCACTCTCGCGTCTACGCCCTCCGGGGCGGCTCGCCTGAGCTGCAGGGGTGGGACGCCGCGACTGTTGTCGCCGTCCGCACCCACAACCTCATCGCCTCGCTGATTCAGGGGCTCGCCGGGCAGAAAGACCCAGCGATGTTCATCGACTGGCCTGGCGCCGAGGAACACGAGACGACCATGCAGCCGCGGACCATCGCGGAGCTGCTGAGCGGGACGCTCGACAACTTCATCAAAGAGTAGGGGTGACACGGATGGCAGGTATCAACCCGGGGCGTAACGCAGGTCGCCTGTCCATCCGTGTCATCCCGAACACCAACGAGTTCCGCCGCGACCTCAAGCGTCGCCTCGATCTGATCGAGAAGAGCACGTCGATGACGGTTCGCGTGACGCGTGCGCGTCTCGACGGCCGGCGCATCAAGGAGGACATCCGGCGGCAGCTCGATACCCTTGGCGACCTCGACGGCGGCGTCCGATTCAAGGCGACACCCGACGTGCAGGACATCAAGGACGTCGTCGCGCCGGTGCGGCTCACGATGGACCGCCTGACGGTCACCCGCCTGCGCCGTGAGATCGACAGCACCCTCCGCGATATCGAAGTCAAGATGACCCCGTCCGTGGAGGACCGCCGGCTCCGCCAGCAGCTCGACGGGCTGAGCGCAGAGTTCCACGAGCTCTCCGGCCGTCTCGCCCGGGACATCCTCTCGCCCGAGGACGCCGAGAAGCTGCGCCTCCGTCTCAACGACATCAAGGACCACATCGACCACGTCGCGCGCGACCGCGAGACGCGCATCGAGGCCAACCCCTTCACCGCATGGGCCTCCGCGCGGCTCGCGTGGCTCACACGCCCCCGGACCGTCGAGATCTTCGCGACCGTCTCCAAGGCGTCCGTCGTCTCCGCGCTGACAACGCTCTCTGCGCTGTCCGGCGCCCGCCTGTCCTGGAAGTGGATCGACGACCTCGCCACGTCGATGAAGAACCTCGACAAGAACCTCCCGTCGATCATCGGATGGACGACGAGCATCACATCGCTCGTCGGCGCCATCTTCGCCGCCACCAGTGGGCTCGTCGGCATCGGCCAGGGGCTCTTCTCGATCCTCCCCGCGTTCCTGGTCGTTCCGGGTCTCATCCTCAACGCCGTCGGCTCGCTGACGGCGCTCATCGTCGCGCTCCGAAACACGGGCACCGAACTCGCGGAGCTCAAGGACGACATGTCCGAGCTCGGTGGCATCATCAACGACGCATTCTGGGGGCAGGCTCGACAGCCAATCCTCGACCTGGTCAACGGCCTCATGCCGCAGCTCCGGACCTCGTTCCACGAGCTCTCCACCGGCATCGGCCAGTTCACCAGCGAGCTCGCCAAGGCCTTCGGCAAGGAGCTCGGCGACGGCGGCCTCGAGCGGATCTTCTCCGGCATCGCGGAGGGCTGGCGAATCCTCTCCACCGGCGCACCGGCGTTCGCCGGCGCGATGACGTCACTGTCCCAGGTCGCGGCGAAGTACACGCCTCGACTCGCTCAGTGGTTCGTCCGCCAGGCCAACACCTTCGACCACTGGCTTGAAGCGGTCTCCACAGACGGCCGCCTCGACGGCTGGATGGAGAACGCGATCCGGTCGATGTACGACCTGTGGGACGCGACGACTGGCATCGCGGGCGTGTTCGAAGGGCTCTGGCGTGCCGCTGACTCCGCCGGCTCCAAGGGGCTCGCTGGATTCGCAGACATGATGCAGCAGTGGGAGCGCATCGTGAACGGTGCCGACTTCCAGCGCGGCCTCACCGCGGTGTTCCGCGGCGCCAGCGTCGCGATGAGCGCGTTCGGAGACGGTGTCACCGCGATCGGTCGTCTGATCCTCGGGCTCGACCGCTCCATCGAGAAGTTCATCGGCTCAGCTGGCACCTTCCTCGGCGGGCTCATCGAGGGCGCAGCGAACGCGCTGAATCAGCCGGCCGTCGACAAGGGGCTGCTCGATCTGTCCGACGGACTCGTGCGTGCCCTCGAGGGAGTCCGTCCGCACCTGCCCGCGATCGCGGCGACCTTCGGGAGCTTCCTCGGCTTGCTGGGCGACCTCGCCGGCACGCTTCTGCCGACGGCAGCCGGCGTTCTCGCGGAGCTCATGCCCGCGGTCGACCGACTGATCTCCCAGATCCGGGATTCCGGCATCCTCGATTCGCTCGGGGAGGCCGTTACCCAGATCGCGGCACAGCTCGGCCCCGCCCTGGACGAGTTCGTCAAGGCGGCCGGGCCGGTGCTGATCGACGCGCTGGTGTCCCTCGCGGACGCGCTCGTCGACATCCTCCCGGTGCTCACGTCGCTCATCGAGGCTCTTGGGGAGTGGATCGCCGCTCTCGGCGAGTGGTCTCGCGCCAACGGCGACTTCTTCGACGGCGTCCGCGAGTTCATGGGATGGGACATGGACTCGTCCTCGGCGCTGCAGCAGCTCAATAAGCTCGGTCAGTTCAAGGCGAAGGACGACGGCAACCCCTTCACGGTCGAGGTCTCCTTCGACTTCGACCGCTACTGGAACGACAGTCGAATGACCGTCTCCGAGAAGGCGCGCGGAATGGCGAAGGTCTTCATGGACGAGTACGAGCGCGTACTCGCCGCCGAGGGCCAGGGCGCTGCAGACGCGCTCGTCGAGGAAATGCGCAACATCGAAGGCATCCCGCCCGAGGTGATCGCCAAGATCAACGAGCAGCTCCAGCAGGGATTCGCTCTGCCAGACCTCAGCGCCACGGAGGTCTCGAAGCTCGAGTCGGTGGTCGAGAAGGTCAAGCAGGCCTTCAAGGAAGGCGGCGCCGAGGGCGCGACGGAGATGTGGAACGAGCTCCTTGGCAGCTACTCGGCCTACCCCCTGAACGACAACGTGCGTGCATGGGCGGAGTCCGAGTTCAAGGACTTCGGCTTCGAGCTCCCGGACCCCAAGTTCAGCCCGCGAGCGGCTGACGTCGCATCCGCCGAGGCGAAGCGCATCGCCGACCGAATCCGCACGTCGTTCACCGACGGCAAGGGCAGCAAGGCATGGCTGAGCGAGTTCTGGTCCGTTGACCTGGCCACGCGCCGACAGATCATGACCGAGCTCGGCGATCTCGCCGACGAGGCCACCGAAGCTCTGAACATCAATCGCAACGGCCGAGGCGGGGGCGGCGGAGGCGCAGGCGGCGCGAGCTTCTCTCGACAGCTCGCCCAGGGTATCCAGCTCGGCTTGCCCGAGCTGGATCGTTCCATGAGGTCCATCCAGGACAGTGTGCAGCGAGGGATGACGGGCTCCGAGACGTGGCTCGCTCCCCGAGGAACCGCCATGATGGGCGGTTTCAAGGCGGGGATCGACGGCTTCACGCCGATCATCTCCGCGAGCATGGCCGGGCTGGGCGGTGTGCTTACCGGCGCGATGGCGTCGGCCGGGTCGTGGCTGGTCCCGACGGGCGCGGCGACGATGAACGGAATGCGCGTCGGCGCGGACTCCGCCCGTGGAGGCGTGGTCGGCGCGTTCACTGGCCTGCGAGGCTCGATCGCCGGCGTCCTGGCGGGCGCCGGCGGGTGGTTCTACGGCGTCGGTGCGGCGCTGATGTACGGCATCGCCCGGGGCATCGGCGACAACTCAGGCGTCGTCTCTCGCGCGGCGTCCGGCGCTGTCAACAGGGCAGTCGCAGCGTCGCGAGCCGCTGGAGACATCCACTCGCCGTCCCGCCGAACCAACCGTGAGATCGGCCTGCCTCTCGTGCAGGGCATCGCGGTCGGTATCAAGTCGGGCGCTGCAGGCGTGCGCAAGTCGATGGAGAACGCCATCGACTTCACCGGAGTCACGGGCACTGGGCCGTCGGTCAACACCGACGGTCGAAGCGCCGCGGCCGCGGGCGGCGTCAACCTGCACATCCACAACCCTGTCGTTCGAGACCTCAAGTCCGAGGCATGGGAGGCAGCGCAACTCGTAGGGGCGGTGAACGTATGATCCGGGTGAACGGGATTCCGCTGGACAACCCGGACCTCGGCTGGGTCTTCCGGCCACGGTCCATGCCCTACTCAGCGCTCGAGGCGTCCAGTGACGAGCTCAGGGTGGCGGGACGAGACGGCTACGTCGCAACTCCCGTCACCCTGAGTGCGCCGTTGATGCCGCTGGTCGTCAACACGCCGCCCTCCGGGTGGGAAGCTCTGCTTGCGCTGTTCACGGCCCGCCAGCTCGTGCTCACTCGCGACGACGAGCCCGACGTGCAGGTGAGCGCGCGCTTGAAGGGTGCGGGCCCGGATCACGTGTTCGCACGCAACGAGTGGATCGATGCGACGTTCATCGTCGAGCTGACCGAGGTCTATTGGCGCGGCAAGACCGTGACCACGGAGTCAGCGCCCCTGGACGCCGCGTCGATCACGCTGGAGGTGTTCGCTGGTCTCTCTGGCTCCGTGGGGGACGCGCTTGTGCGTGTTCAAGGCCCGGCAACGGGAGTGCGGGTCACCGATGCATCTGGCGCGTGGGTCGCGATGCCCGACACGACCGCAGGTCAGTGGGTGCGGTTCGACTCTCGGACGGGGCGGTGCTTCCGCACTACTGCCGACGCGTGGTCCGGAGGGACGGACGTATCGGGTCTCGTCGACTTCGGCGGCCCTCGAGGGAACTTCGAGGTCACCCCGGTTCTCGCTCCAGGGAATCCGGCCTCGCGGACCGGACGGCTCACCGTCACCTCGGCGACCCGCGCGGGGGCAGTAATCGCGGTGCGTGGCAGGTCAGCGCGCACCATCTAGGCCAGGGGGCATCATGTTCGACATCCGCGTTCGCGAGTACACGCCTGCAGGCGTCAAGGGCCGCGTGATTCCCACCATCGACATCGATGAGACCGACGCCGAGTCGGCGACCGCGACGATGACGTTCACGACGTCGTCGCGAGTCGCCGACCGGCTCGAAGCCCCGTTCGTTGTTGGGCTCGAGTACACCACGGGGTCTTCGTGGAGCCGTCCGCGAAACGATCTCTTCATCGTGCTGGAGGACGCCGAGAACGCGGCCGATCAGACCGACGTCATGCAGTTCAAGGCCCAGTCCTACGTCGGCTGGCTGCTGTCGCAGGCCGTGCTCTGGTGGACACGCGCGTCGAAGGACAACCGCACGCGTCCTTTCGACATGACCCCGGGCCAGACGATGCGTACCCTGATCGCTGAGGCGCAGGGGACGACCTCGGGTGTCGATCGTGGCTGGGCGCCGACCCTGACCTACGACTTCACGAACACCGCCGACTCGCTCGGGCAGGCATGGCAGGCCGCCGACCGGATCAAGATGACCCTGGACCTCTGGAAGCCGTACTCGACTTTCGTTCAGATGTGGGTGGAGCAGGGGCACTTCGAGTGGTGGGCGGAGGGCATGCGGCTGCGCATCGCTCGCGTCGGCTCCGGCGCCAACCGCACCGATTCCTTGGTGCTCGGCGGCCCCGCTTTCTCCTCGGCCCCCGCCAAGACCGACTTCAAGGGCACGTTCTCCACCATTGTGCTCATCCCCGACAAGATGAATGCCACCCACGCTTACAACAGCGGTGCGGATAAGCGGTTCGGCGCGCTCGAGACTTCGATGTCCTTGTCGGGGGTGGGGGATCGCGCTACAGCGCTCCGCCAGGCGCAGCCGGTGATGCAGGAGAACCGTGCGAAGAAGCTCGAGCTCTCCTACGACTGGACCCCCGACTCGGGCGGCCCGACGCCGTGGCGGGACTTCACCATCGGCGACACAGTCACCGCCCGCCGGAAGAACGGCAAGCAGCCGTTGCGCGTGATCGGCATCCAGGTGTCGAAGAGCGGTGGCTCGGTCACGGTGCGCGCAATCGTCGGGTCGAAACTCGTCGGCCTGTCCGCGAAGCTCGCGAAGCGTGTCGGTGCGATCGCTCAAGGAACCATCATCGGCGGCTCCGGGGCCTCGTTCCCCTCGTCTCCTGGCCCCGCACCGCTGCAGCCCGCAGCGCCGGGTGCCGTGCGAGTGGAGTCCAACCTGGGTACATGGGGCGACGACGGCCGGGCCGTCTCGACCGTGCGCATCGCGTGGGACGAAGTCGCCACCGACGTCGAAGGAAACCCGCTCGACGTCGATCGATACCAGGTGTGGTCGCGGCGAGGGAACGAGGCGCCGGTATCGACCGGAGCATCGACGTCCGGACTGAGCGTCACCTTCGACACCTGGACGCCGGGGGAGCCCCGCTACGTCAGCGTGCGCGCGCGCTCCGTCACGGGCCGGTGGTCGGACCTGTCCGCCGAGATCGCCGTCGTCCCGGCAGTCCCCGAATCCGTCGTCCCGCGCCCCGTCACGGAGCTCAAGGTGCTCTCGAACACGGGGGCATTCCAGGCTGACGGCACGGCCGCAGCGACCGTATCTGTCGAGTGGGAACCGGTGCAGTTCTCGGTGGACGACCAGCTCGTCACGATCGCCGAGTACGAGCTGCGGGTCGGTCTGACTGCCGTTCGGGTGGTCGGCACCTCAGCGTCGTTCACGATCGCGACGAAGGAGACGGTCAGCGTCGCCGTACGCGCGCTGTCCAATCTCGGCATCTGGGGTGATCCGTCAGAGCCGGTCGACGTGACGGGCGCCGAACCCCCGGCCACCATCGCCGCCCCCACGCCGCCGGTGCTCCTCACCGGGGTCGGTCAAGTCGCGGCGCGGTGGGCGGGCGACCTCGTCACGGGGGTGCCCCCCGCAGGGTTCGGCTTCGTCTACATGGAGACCGCTGCATCCGAAGACGGCCCCTGGTCGCCGTTCGGCACCCCTCTCACGGGGGCGGGCGGCGCGAACATCAAGGGCATCATCGGCGAGACGGTCTGGGTGCGGCTGCGCAGCAGCGACACCCTCGGGCGCTCAGGCGGCGTCTCCGACCCTCGCTCGATCGTCGTCGAAGGTGTGACTGGCCCGGACATCGAAGCGAACGCAGTCACGGCCAACCACATCGAGGCCGGTTCGATCGGCGTCAACCACGTCACGCCATCCTTCGGCAACGACCTGAACCTCTCGGCAAACGAGAGCGTCACCATCGTGGTCGGCCGACAGGACGCGCAAGCAGAGCTGATTGCCGACCTCGGCGAAGGCGTCGAGCTCGCGCAGAACACGGCCGCGGGCGCAGCGAACGCCGCCGGCGACGCCCAGGCCACGGCGGACGGTGCAGCAGAGATCGCAGCCGACGCCGCCGCAACGGCCTCGGACGTCGGCCAGCGGCTCGACCAGCACCAGACCTACTACCGATTCGGCACCGATGGCCTCGCCATCGGTGACCCGAAGTCGACCGCTGAGGTCCGGTTGAAGCCCGACCGGATCGAGATGACGCAGAACAGCGTCGTGGTCTCGTACTGGGAGGGCGGTGTCTTCGTCGCCGAAGAGGCACGGCTGAACTCCGCCCAGATCGGCAATCACCAGTTCATGGCCTACGGGCCGGGCAGGACCATCGTCCGTCCGCTCTAGGCCGTCACGGGCGGGTCGCGACTCCGCGGCCCGCCCGACGTCTTTCACCCGCCTCGAGCGGGTCATTCGCGGTTCGGAGGTGTACCGGTGACCGATCAGATCTCCGTCTTCAAGTCGACCCCCAACACGAGCTTCTTCGTCGAGGGTGACCTCGTATCGCAGAACATCGCCGGCAACTACTCGGTGATCCGCTGCTACCTCAAGGCGATCAACGGCCCCGGCGCAACGAGCGGTTCCCAGTACAACGGCCCTGGCTACCATGAAGGGCACGTCGACGGAGTCACGCGCTTCGCCCGGCAGGAGGGCAACCCCTTCCTTCCTGGCGGAGTGCCCAACGGTGCACTGCGCTGGCGAAACGGCCCCTGGGACGTTCGCGTCGACCACGACGCCGATGGCACCCGCGCCCCGATCCGGTTCGCGCAGGTGCTCAGCTACGGCAGTGTCCAGGAGACGGTCTTCTCCGCTCCCATGGAGCTCCCCAGGATCGCTCGCGCATCCACGGCGACCTTCAACGGCGGGGCGAGCTTCGACGCCGGCACCTCTGTTGGCATCGCGACCAACCGGGCGTCCAGCGGCTTCACCCACGACATCGACTGGACCTTCGGCAGCCTGAGCGGCACCGTAGCGAAGGGCGTCGGCGCAAGCACGACATGGACGCCCCCGCTGTCGCTCCTCGCACAGATCCCCAACGCGGCGTCCGGCACCGGATCGATCCGCGTGATCACCAAGAGCGGGTCGACCGTCATCGGGACCACGGTGACCAAGTTCACCCTTCGCGCTCCGGCGTCCGTCGTCCCCACCGTCACCGCCATCAGCGTCGCCGACAACAACCCCGACGTCGCCTCGATCGTCGGGGCACTCGTTCAGGGCCTCTCCCGGGCGAAGTTCACCGTCACCGGCGCGGGGGTCTACGGCTCGACGATCAAGTCCAGCCAGGTCACCTACCAGGGCGGCGTCGTCCCTGCCAGCTCAGACGTTCTCACGACCGTCCCCGGCGCGCTCCCGGTCACCGCTCGCGTCACAGACTCGCGCGGTCGATCGGGGAGCTCCCCAGGCACGCTCAACGTTCTCCCATACGCCCCGCCGGCGGCCACGGCATATCAGGCGCGGCGCTGCGACGCCACGGGTGCTGTGCTCGACGACGGAGCCTACCTGCGGGTGGATCTCACAGCGGCGGTCTCGAGTCTCATCAACGGCTCCGAGCGCAACGCCCTCACCATCCGCGCGTTCACGCGCCCCCATGGCTCGGGCGCGTGGACCAACCGCAACGTCATCACTCCCGCTGGGCTCAGCTACCGCTCCTGGTTCCTCGTTTCCGGCGGTGGGGTGTTCCTCCCCACCGCCAGCTACGACGTGCGAGTCCAGGTGCAAGACCGGTTCGGTGCATACCTCGCCGACACCGTCGTCTCCACCGCGGCGGTTGCGCTCGACCTGAACGGCACGAAGGTCGGAGTCGGGAAGGTCCACGAGCGCGGTGCACTCGACGTCGCAGGGGACGCGTACGTCTCAGGGGAGGTACGGCACCGCGGGGAGTACCCGGTCGAGCCTGTCGGGATCGTCACCGCGTACGCCGGGGGCACCGCTCCGGCGGGCTGGCTGCTGTGCGATGGCTCCGCGGTCTCCCGCACCGTGTACGCGGCACTGTTCAGCGCCATCGGGACGGCATACGGCGTGGGCAACGGGTCGTCGACCTTCAACCTGCCCGACCTGCGCGGCCGGGTTCCAGTGGGCAACGACTCGGGGCAGACCGAGTTCAGCACGCTCGGCAAGACGGGCGGAGCCAAGACCCACTCGCTGACCAGTGCGGAGAACGGCCCGCATACCCACACGCAGGCAGCCCACTCGCACCAGGCATCCGGAAACGAACCGTTCGTCGCGCCCGGTACGGGCACGGGCGCCAACGTCACCACGGGCGGCGGCGGCTACGTCCTCAAGTCCACGACCACGTCCGTGGCGCCGTCGATCAACTCGTCGGGCTCCGGCTCGCCACACAACAACCTGCAGCCGTACCTCGTGCTCAACCACATCATCAAGGCGCTCTGAGAGGGGACCATGCCCATGTCCGCGACCACAACCCAGCACATCAACGCCCGAAACGACCCGGACCTCCTCGACCGATTCATCGCGGCCGCCGAACAGGCGCACGTCGATGACGCTTCCCGATGGGTGCAGGCCAACATGGGCCGTCTCGTCACCATCGACGTCGCCGGAGGGCAAACGATCGCGGACGTTCACGCGTTCGCGCACGCCACCCGAGAGGCGCACATCGCCGCGACGCCGCCGCGTCCCGGGGCGGACCTCGCCGCCGTGACCGACATCCAGCTCGGCGCGGCGATCGAGGCCGTGCTTCCCGGACCGCACTCGTGAGCGCGTTCCGCGGAAAGGGAGGTGACTGACTTGGGAATCAGCTTCGCCGGCGGCGCGTACAACCGCGCCTCGGGCACGCGCTCCGCGTTCGACGGGCTCTCCAACGACCTCGAACGTGAGGGGCACCCGCCGATGGTGTCGATCTCGGGCGATCGGGAGCCGGAGGACCAGGAGCGGATCTGGTACGAGCGGATGACGCTCAGCCCGGGCAACCGCAAGGTCTACGGGTACCGCTACTGGCAGGGCCAGAAGTGGTATCAGATCCACCCCGACACCGTCGCCCCGCCCCGCACGAGCAACCACGAGGCCCGACGGTCGAACGACTTGAAGTGGCCCTACAACTCCGACACCCCGGCCGCGCGCCGAGCGAAGGAGCTGGGGAAGCGACACAACATCACCCGCGAGGGCGAGAACTTCCGCGAGCTCTGGCACTGGACGCACTGGGGACCGCTCGGCCACATCGAGGCGCTGGCATCCGCCGGCGGCTCCGCACCCACCACCGCAATCCCGCACGAGGAGGACGAGGACATGCGCATCATCGTCGTGAACAACAACTACTACGCCATCGCGAAGCAGTTCCTGTCGCACCTGAACGACAAGACTCAGGTCGCCGAGGCCGAGGCCCTCTACGGCCCGGCCCGCCAGCTCGGCAACGGCAACGCGGCGAGCAAGGCCGGGAAGGCCCTCATCGCGAACCTCGACCTCCACGGCATCCCCCGAGACGTCCTCGACGGCGTGGGCCGGGTGAAGAACCCCGAGTCTGGGAAGTTCGAGGCGAACGGCACGTGGTCGCGCGAGCGGGAGCTCCTCGCGCGGCCGACCACGGCCAAGAGCTGATGCCGGCAACGGACCCGGCAACCGGAGCGCACCAGACCCAGCACTCAAGCAAGATCGGCTGGGGGTGGTGGCTCGCGGCGACAGTTGGCGCGGCCGTGGCGGTCGCCGTCGTCGTTGTCGCTCTGGTCGCGTCGCTCCGTTCCGGCCGCGAGATCGATCCGAACCAGGTGATGCTCGCGCTCATCGCGCTGCTGTCGAGCCTGGGCGTCGTCATCATCCCGAAGCTCAACGCGGTCGGGAAGAACACCTCTCAGACCGCGGAGCACGTCGTGAACTCCCACTCCTCGACGATCCTGCGAGACGACATCGACGAGATCAAGCGGATCGTCAAGGCCACCGACTCGCGGTTGGCCGGGCTGGAGCAGACCCAGAACTTCCAAGCGCGCGACATCCTCGGCATCCGCGAGGAGATCGGCCAGATCCGCAAGAGCGAACGCGACCAGTGGGACGCGATCGAAACGACCGCCGGCAAGCGCCGGCAGAACCCAGGAGGCACTTCATGAGCAAGATCTGGTTCCCGCTGCAGCGAGCGATCCGCACCGCGGTGCAGGTCTTCATCGCCGCGGCGGCTGTCCTCGCGACGACCGTCGTCGTCGCCCCGCAGATCATCGACGCGGTCGCCGACGTCGTGCCGGGTCCGGTGATCGCCTGGGCGACGGCCGCGGTCGCGACGCTCGCCGCGATCAGCGCGGCCATCGCCCGCGTGATGGCTATCCCCGCCGTCGACGAATGGCTCCGCCACATCGGCGCCGGCTCAGCCCCCGCGAAGTTCGTCGTCGCGCAGATCGACGGCAACGCGACCGGACTCACCCGGCGCCAGTGGCGCGCCATGCAGGACGGCGCCGACACCGGCACCGACGACGTGGCCGAACCCTCCCGCGAGTGACCCCGTAAGACGAGATCCCCACCTAGCCGCCTGGCTGGGTGGGGGTCTTTCGGCTTTTCAACGCTTCCGCTTCTTCTTTCGGTTGGCGTTGGACTTCTTGTTCTTCGTCGCTTGTGACGGCTTCGGCTTGGCAGGGGTGGGACTCTGTTGCACGACCTGCTGAACGACAGTCGGGCGTCGAACGGCGTGGAGAATCTGGGCTCCGCCGGTCGCTACCGAGAAGATCCCGGAGATCAGCGCAGCGGTGTCAAGGCCCTGCAGCGCAAACACGACAGCGATACCTGCCGCGATCCAAGGCAGGAAGGTTACGCCTACCGTCGCGACTTTGAGCGCCCAGGCTTCCGCCCGGATCGGAATCAGCTCGGCGTCAATGCGCGCTTGCTGAGCTGACTGGATCGTTTCGATGATTCCCCGCGCAAAGTCGGGGTCAGTTTCGTAGTAGGCCTTGAGTTCGTCGGGCGGGAGCCATGGGCTCTGCCGCAGAGTGAACTCCGCGCTTACCTGCTGAACTGAAGCCGCTCCACCGGGACCTCGGTGGAGAGAGTCTCCGTCACCATCTCCATCGCTTCCTGAGTGAAGTCGATGGACGCGGCCCGGCGGCTCATCTCCTGCAGTCGGGTCGAGCTTGGCGCTACGCCCATCGATGCGCCCCGTCGCACGCCTCTCCAGATTGCGTCGGTCGTGTTGCTCATTTTCGGATGCCTCTGTTCCTTCGTCGGCGTCCTCGACACCATTGGAGTTGCTCGTCATCGAGGACGTCTCTTCGATTCTCTTCGGCTTACCTTTACAGCGCCTGAGTGTCCGCGCTTATTCCGGATCGTAGGGCATCCCGCAAGTCACCGCCACTAGGCGAACGGAAAGGCTCCGTCTTCGGACAGTTCGAGACCGGTGATGTACACAGCGGCCGACTGGCCGTGACTGCGGCCAGACGGTGTTCAGCGCTTCTCGAGTTCCTGAATGCGGAGGTCGAGCCGAGCGATGATCCGGGCCTGCGCTTCGGTCACAGCGAGCAGGGTATCGACAATGTCGCTCATGTTTGCGTTCTCCGGGGCGTCGTGCCATTGGATGGCGAGCGCCTGCACTTGGTCGGAGGTCGCGAGGAGCCAGTCGTTCGCGGATGCCGGGAGCCGCGGGTCGTCGAGTTCCATGGTCGGTAGCGCTTGGGGTCGGACTCTGGGGCTTTATTACAGGTCCCATTCGGGATCGTAAGCCTGGAATGGTTCGATCGCGTCTGAGGGTGCGTATGTCGGCTCTCGCTGGATGACGACACGGGTGACGGCGTTGATGAGCACGCTTGCGATGCCGTTGGTGGTGGCGAGTGTGAGAAAGCCGGGCTGCGTGCGGGCGATGTTCTGAATGCGGGACATGACGTCGGTCAGATCGGCGGTGGAAGGCAAGTAGAAGTCGTGGCCGTCGATCGCGACGCGGGTGCGCAGGGAGTCTTGGTTCCGCGAGTCCATGATCCAACCCTACGCCGGAGGGCGCCCATCCAAGTATCACTCCCGAGGAGCACCCCTGGAACCACGTAAGAGGACAGCCCCCATGGATACCCATGGGGGCTGCGCAGTCTCCGGTCGTCTTCCGAAGAAGACCCCGGTCTCTTGCCTCCCCCGAGGTGCAAGACCGGGTGAGGTCATCCGTGGGCGGTTGAGCGCGCCCCCGCGCTCACGGCCCCAGCACGTTCGCCTCCCGGCGACCTCTGCAAGCTCGGGGGGACGAGCTCACAATCAGAAAACCTACTTGCGTGGATTAACCCACTCCTGGGCGTTTGCCTAGAGCCAAGGCCGCTAGCCGACTTCTGCGGCTCCGGTAGACGGGTCGAGCTGCTTCTTGGAGGGCGGCTCCGGGACGAGGTACAAGCCAGTGGGGGAATTCGCAGTGAACGCGAGCGCGTCGACCCATGCCCTGCTCACTGCGGGCTGTCGTGCCTGACTGTACTTGAAGATGAGGTTGCTGCCCGGGTGAATCCAGACCGTGGTGCGGCCACCACCGACGCTGGCATCCTGCTTCCAAGTGAACCCGAACGGTTCGCCACGGCGGAGCTTGGTGGTGATGACGAGCTGGAGATGAGCGAGGGCGCGATCGTCGATTTCGATCTTCTGATCACCTTCGTAGATGAAGCGGCCCACGGTCCCCGATCCTCAGTTGAACGCTTGGGAGCTGACCTCTTGGCCGCTCTTCGTGACTCCAAGAATGCCACAGTCTGACGCGCTTCTGAGCCGCCGGGCCGTGAATAATCACCCGGTGTGGAAAAACTACCCAGGTGGGGTATCTTCATCGGATGGGAACTATCCAGTACGGTGGCGGCAGCGAGATCCATATCGAGGACCGTGCTCTCGCGCACCTCAAGGTCGCGATCTCGACGAAGCTGCGTCGCAACGAGAGCTTCACGCTCTCCTGGCGACACCCCGACGGCGACAGCCCCGGACGGTCCACGATCTGGCTGCACCCGTCGATCCCGCTGCGCTTCATCTTCGAGGGCGTTGAGACGCCAGACCTCAATGCCAAGTGGCTGCAGGAGCTGATGATCGAAGCGAGCTCGTCCGGCGGCATCTCGCTCACCGACGAGGTCACCGACGGTCCAATGGAACTAGTGTCTGGCGCCGCGGGCGCCACAACCTAATCTGCGGCTTTCTAGGCCTAGGCCCCCGTCGAGCATCCGTGCTCCGTGGGGGCCTTTCGCACGCCGACCGCAGCTCGGGCAAAAGGCGAGCCGAGCGCGGCCGGCTCCGTGGTGATGTAGAGCGGTAGGGCGGCGGCCTGGCCGTGACCGAGGATGGCGGGCGTGCTCGGGTCCGGGAGAGAGCGGCGGTGCTGGCCGAGCGCGATCCACGGTTCGAGGCCCGGGAGTGTGCGCAGCGCCGTGCAGAGGACGGCAACGTGCTCGTCCTCGAAGTAGCCGACCCAGGTGCCGACGGCTTCGGTGAGCACGTCGTCGCGGTCGCCGGCGGTCGCGCGCAGCTCCGCGATCACCGGCCCGGGGTCCGTGGTGTACCGGTTGCGGGAGCAGATCGCGTCGAGAGCGATGCTGAGCTTCGTGTCGGGGGAGAGGCCGCGCTGGAGCATGATGAGAACTCATTTCTCCGGCCGAGGCCGCCAGTCTACGTGGAGGGAGCCTGCTCGGGGCCACCTTGCTGCGGGGACCGCCCGGAAGGCCAGGAGGTGAACCGCTCGAGTCGTTTCAGCTCGCCAGCATCCGGCCTCTCGCCGCGGGCGTAGGCCGCACTGATATCGCAGCCGAGCTGCAGGAGGATCGGAGCGAGGAACGTGGAGTGCCCTCCTGCGAGGCCTCCCTCCACCGAGAGGCTCTGCGCGTAAGCGCGCGTGATGCTCATCAGATGTTCACGCGCCGCCGCGTCGGGGACAAGGCTGATCGCGACCTTGAGCTCGCCACCTGCTGGCCCGTGGAACCGCTCCTCGAGCTGGGCGTCGATGATGCTCATCTGTCGCGAGACGTCTGAGTCCGACCGATCGCGCCGGAACTTGGCCGTCTCGTCGATCTCCCGGCGAAAGAGCTTCGTCACGACCAATGCGGCGTCGCGGAGGCGGGACTCGAGTTCTGACGCACGCGCCACCTGGCGCGCGCGCTCGGCCTGCTTCGCTGCGGCTCTCTGTGTGACCACCACCCCGCCTAGAGTGCCGACGACGGCGATCGCGGGTGAGGCGAGGGAGAGCCAGTCCATGCTCCGACCATAGCGACCGGTGTCCGTGGTTGCGGAGAGGATTCTCGTCGTGACTCCATCCGACCTGCTCGCCTTCGAGGCCCGATTCCCCGTCCAGACGCCGGCCAAGACCCATGCGATCGATCGAGAGTTAGGTCTAGGCCCGGCGCGGTACTACCAGCTCCTCATCCGTGCCGCCTCGTCCCGCGATGGAGTCTCGGCCGACCCCATCACGGCGCGGCACGTACGAGAGAGGCCCGTGCAGGCGACGCGACGCCATGTGTGCACTCCTGTGTGTCAATCCCACGCGCACGCGCGGTAGACTGGCGTCAATTCAAGGGTTTGTGGGCGCCAGAGCGGACGTACCGTTTCACTCGTAATGAAAAGGTCGTCAGTTCGATTCTGACAAGCGGCTCAGGAAAACCCCCGGAACCCTCGTGGTCCCGGGGGTTTCCCCGTCTCCGGGCCCGGCCGCGGGGCGTACGCTCGGAGCATGAGCAGAGCGCTTCTCATCGTCGACGTGCAGAACGACTTCACCGAGGGCGGTGCCCTCGCGGTTGCGGGCGGTGACGCGGTGGCCGCCGCCGTCTCCGCCTACCTCGCGTCCCACGCCGACGACTACGAGGTCGTCGTGGCCTCCCGGGACTGGCACGATCCCGACGGCGACAACGGCGGCCACTTCTCCACGATCCCGGACTACACCGACTCCTGGCCCGTGCACTGCGTCGCCGGCACGGCCGGAGCCGACTACGACCCGCTGCTCGTGACCGACGGCGTCACCCATCACATGCGCAAGGGACAGGGCCGTCCGGCCTACTCGATGTTCGAGGGGGTGACCGACGACGGGGCGACGGTCGCCGCGGTGCTGAGCGCGGCCGGCGTCGTGACGGCCGACGTCGTCGGCATCGCCACGGACCACTGCGTCCGTGCCTCCGCACTCGATGCGATCGCCCACGGCGTCCACGTCCGCGTCCTCACCGACCTGGTCGCCGGAGTCGCGCCCGAATCCAGTGCCGCGGCCCTCGCCGAGCTCGCGCACGCCGGTGCCGAGCTCCTCGAGAGCTCGGAGGCGTGAGCCGCAGCGTCCTCCTCCTCCGCGCGGTCAACGTGAGCGGACGCAACCGCGTGCCGATGGCGCGGTTGCGGGAGGTGCTCGCCGCCGCGACCGACCTGGAGGACGTCTCCACCTACATCGCGAGCGGCAACATCCTCTGCGCGACGCCGCGGGAACCCGCGGCGGCCTGCGCGTCGATCCGTGCGCTCATCGCGGCGGAGTTCGGCGTCGACACTCCGGTGATCCACCGCACGCACACCGAGCTCGCCGAGTCCGAAGCGGCCCAGCCCTTCCCGGAGGGGGAGCTGAAGCTCGTGCACGCGATGTTCCTCGAGGGCGCTCCCGCCGCGGGCGCCCTCGAGGCGCTGCACGAGCGCCTCGTCCCGGGGGAGCGTCTCGCCCTGGTCGGACACGATCTGTGGATCGACTACGCCCCCGGCGGGGTGCACACGACGAAGCTCACGAAGGCCGTCCTGGACCGGGCGCTCGGCGTTCCCGGTACGGCGCGCAACCTCCGCAGCGTGCGGAAGCTCATCGCGCTGACGGCGTGACCACGGCCCGGCTCAGCGCGGTCGGCGGCATCGGGGTATGCGTGGCGAGGTCGACCCGGCGGGAGTCGCAGCCCGCGCACCGGACGTAGACGACGACGCCCTCGCTGGTGGGGTGACGCGACTCCACGAGCCAGGCGTGCTCGTGGATGTCGTCGGCGGAGGCGAGCCGGGGGATCGGGAGGGTGTCGGAGGAGGTCATGGGACCAGCGTGATGTAATGGTCTTATGCATCTCAACCCTTACGGTGAGTACGCGGTGCTCCTCGCCGCCTCCCTCGCGAACGACTGGCCGGCCGATCGCGCGGGCATCGAGGAGCGGTCGCTCGCGCTCGGGATGACGCAGACGTTTCCGCCGGCCCCCGACGACCACGCGCAGGTGCGCGCCGTGATCGACGACTGGCTGGCCATCGTGGATGAGGAGGACCCCGATGCGCGGGCCGCCCTGCTCAACGATCAGCTCGCCACCGCGGGTGCCTATCCGCGGCTCACCAATCACGATGACGAGGGCTGGCACCTGCACTACCGGGACGACGTGCGCTCGCTGCCCTTCGTGCTGCGCGCGATCATCAACCTCGGCACGGCGCTGCACCTCGTGACCCGGGGGATGAACCGACTCGGGCGCTGTGACGCGCCGCCGTGCACCAACGTCGTCGCGGACGTGACGCGCAACGGCCGCCAGCGGTTCTGCTCCGTGAGGTGCGCGAACCGGGCGGCCGTGCGGCGCCATCGGGCGCGGGTCAGCTGAGGGTCAGGCGGTCTGCCCTGCGTGCTTGCCCTCGCCGATCTCCTCGACGAGCTTGGCGTTGAATGCCGGGAGGTCATCGGGGGTGCGGCTCGACACGAGACCCTCGTCGACCACGACCTCCTCGTCCACCCAGCTCGCGCCGGCGTTGCGGAGGTCGGTCTTCAGGCTCGGGTAGCTCGTGATGGTCCGACCGTCGACGACACCGGCCTCGATGAGGATCCAGGCGCCGTGGCAGATCACGCCCACGGGCTTGTGCTGCTCGAAGAACGCGCGGGCCAGGTCGATGGAGGCTTGATCCATGCGGAGGTGGTCGGCGTTCACCACGCCGCCCGGCAGCACGAGCGCGTCGAACTGGTCGGCGCTGGCGTCCGCGGCCTTCAGGTCGACGGCCTGTTCGTGACCGTTCTTGCCGGTGATCGCCGCTCCGTCCGGGGCGATGAGCGTGGCGCTCGCGCCTTCCGTCGTCACCGCCTCCCAGGGGCTCGTGAGCTCGCTGTCCTCGAAGCCGTCCGTCGCCAGGAATGCCACGCGGTTTCCGGTGAGAGTCATGGTCCGTCCTTTCGGTGGGAAGTCGCCCTGTTCCGGGGACTCCTCGACCCTCTCCCAGCGCATCAGACCTCGCCAGGGGGTGGCCAGCCGTCGGCGAGGGTGATACAGCACAGCCGCGTCGGCGCGGGGCGGCGCGGTCGACTCGATACGATCCAGACATGCGCCTCCGTCCTGCTCTCCTCCTCCTGCCGGTGCTGGTCGTGCTCGCGGGCTGCACACCCGCTCCGGAACCGGCGCCGACCGCGACGTCCAGCGCCTCGGCGACGCCGTCGTCCTCGCCCGCCCCGACCACGGCCCCGACGCCCACGGAAACGTCTTCGCCCCCGGCCGCCGGCACCTTCGCGAAGGGGCAGCTCGTGTCGCTCTGCACCGAGAAGATCCGCTCGATCTCGCCGGATGCGACGTTCTTCGCCGACATGGCGACCACGGAGTGGCTGGAGGAGTCGGCGGTGTGGTTCGTGGCCGTCCCGGAGACGATCGACGGTCAGGACAACGTCGCCGTCTGCGGCATCGGGGGAAGCCCGGAGGCGCCGGACTTCGTGATGCACGGCGAGACGCTGCCGGACGGCGTCGCGGGGATCCGCGACGACCTGCTCGCCGGGAACGTCGGCGGCGACGACTGAGGATGCGGTGGGCCCCGTGGGGCTCGAACCCACGACCCGCGGATTAAAAGTCCGATGCTCTGCCAACTGAGCTAGAGGCCCGTGCTCCCAGTCTAGGGGGCGCACGACGAGGGGCCGTCGGCGCCACAGCCGCCGACGGCCCCTTCACCTGCCCCGTGTCCCTCCTGACAACAGGGGAGGCCGTGTGCCGGTCGGGTCGCCGGCACCGTCCCTGGCTTACTCAGCCGGGGGCATCAGGACCGTGTCGATGAGGTACACGGTCGCGTTCGCGGTCTGCACGCCGCCGCAGATGACGTTGGCGTCGTTGACCATCCACTCGTCACCGCTGCCGGTCACCTCGAGGTCGGCGCCCTGGACGGTGGTGTGCATGCCCTCGATGTCGGACGGCTCGATCTGGCCGGGGACCACGTGGTACGTGAGGATCGAGGTCAGCAGGTCGCTGTCGGTCTTCAGCGTCTCGATGGTCGCGGGGTCGATCTTCGCGAAGGCGTCGTCGACCGGCGCGAACACGGTGAACTCGTCGCCGTTGAGCGTGTCGACGAGGTTCACGTCGGGGTTCAGCTCACCGCTCACCGCCGACACGAGCGTCGTCAGCATGGGGTTGTTCGAGGCGGCGACCGCCACCGGGTCCTGGGACATGCCCTGGATGGAACCGGCGCCGTCCGGGACCTCTTCCGCGTACGCCGCGCAGCCCGGGCCGACGAGGTTCGCCGCGGGGTCCATCTCCATCGGCGTCGACTCCGACGTCTCCGGCGTCGTCGGCTCCGACGACTCCTCCGTGCTCGTTCCGCTGCCCATGGAACATGCCGAGAGCAGGAATGCGCTCGCCAGACCCAGGGTGACTGCTGCGGTGACCTTCTTCTTGGTGCTGAACATGTCGAGCTCCTTCGAAACTCCGGCCACGGCCTCTCCGTGGCGTCGAGGGCTGTTCGGAAGCCTCTGCGGATCGGATGGGAGGAATTTCGAGATTCTCCGAAATCGGATCCGATCCAATCCGCTGCGGGGGGTCGGCGCGAACAGCACCCGACAGAGACGAGGACCTCATGGACCTGATCATCATCGGCCTGCTCGGCGGGCTCATCACCGGCATCTCGCCGTGCATCCTGCCCGTGCTCCCGGTGATCTTCCTCACCGGCGGTGCCCAGTCGGCGTCCTACGAGGGGGAGGCGGTGCCGGCGAAGCGCAGCCGCCCCTACTTCGTCATCGCCGGCCTCGTGCTGAGCTTCACGCTCGTGACGCTCGCCGGGTCGCTCCTGCTGGGCCTGCTGAACCTGCCGCAGGACATCATCCGCTGGGTCGGCATCGCCGTGCTGGTCGTCATCGGGGTGGGGCTCATCGTGCCGCGGTTCCAGCACATCCTGGAGCGGCCGTTCCAGCGCTTCGGACAGCGCGAGGTGAAGAACCGCGGCAACGGCTTCGGCGTCGGCCTCGCTCTCGGGGCCGTGTTCGTCCCCTGCGCGGGCCCGGTCCTCGCGGCCATCATCGTCGCCGGCTCCACGGGGCAGATCGGCGTGGGCACCGTGCTCCTCACCGTCTCCTTCGCGATCGGCGTCGCGGTGCCGCTGCTGGTCTTCGCACTCGCGGGTCGCAGCGTCATCGAGCGCATCCGGGCCTTCCGGACGAAGGAGCGCGCGCTGCGGATCGCCGCCGGCGTGGCGATGATCGCCCTCGCCGTGGGACTCGTCTTCAACGTGCCGCAGGCGCTGCAGCGTCTGCTCCCGGACTACACCGCGCCGCTGCAGGAGCAGATCGCCGACTCCGAGCAGGTGCAGGACGCCCTCGACCTCGGCGGCCTGGTGAACGAGGAGAACAAGGACCTCGACAAGTGCACGAACGGCGCGACCGAGCTGGAGTCCTGCGGGACGGCGCCCTCCATCAAGGGGATCCAGCAGTGGCTCAACACCCCGGACGGGGAGGCGATCGACCTGAAAGACCTGCGCGGACAGGTGGTCCTCATCGACTTCTGGGCGTACTCCTGCATCAACTGCCAGCGCTCCATCCCGCACGTCGTGGCCTGGGACGAGGCCTACCGGGACGCGGGGCTGCAGGTGATCGGCATCCACTCGCCCGAGTATGCGTTCGAGAAGGATCCGGGGAACGTCGCGGCGGGCGCGCGCGACTTCGGCATCGAGTACCCGGTCGCTCTCGACAACACCCTCTCCACCTGGACCAACTACCGCAACCGGTACTGGCCCGCGCACTACCTCATCGACGCGGAGGGGACCGTCCGCCACATCTCCTTCGGCGAGGGCAACTACGCCGCCACCGAGGCGATGATCCGGGAGCTGCTGCAGGACGCCGACCCCGACGTCGAGCTGCCCGCCGCCACGGACGTGAAGGACGAGACCCCTGAGGTGGGAGCCACGACCCGGGAGACCTTCCTCGGCTCCTCCAAGGACGTCAACTACGGCGGCGGCGACGAGTACCGCCGCGGCGACGGCAGCTTCCGCTTCCCCGATGACCAGCCCGACGACAGCTTCGCCCTGGACGGCGACTGGACCGTGGACACGCAGTACGTCACGCCGACCGCTGAGGACGCGCGGATCCGGCTGCAGTATCGCGCGGCCGAGGTGCGCATGGTCGTCGCGGGGTCGGGCGAGGTGGTGGTCACCGACGCCGACGGGAACGCGCAGACGATCCGGATCGACGGGACGCCACGCTCCTACGGCCTGCTCGAGCAGGATGACATCGAGAAGGGCACGTTCACGCTCGAGGTCCCCACCGGCGTCGAGGTGTATTCGTTCACATTCGGGTGACGTCTGCACGGGAAGAGGGAGGAGATACGGCATGCTTATGGAGATGGTCATCGATGGGATGGACGTCCCCGAGGACGGGACGGCGCCGCAGGATGCTGTCGCCGACCTCCTCGTCCGCGTCGCCTCCGGTGATCAGGCTGCCTTCGCTGCGCTGTACGACTCCCTCTCCTCCCGTGTGTTCGGCCTCATCCTGCGCGTCCTCGTGAACCGCGCGCAGAGCGAGGAAGTGCTGCAGGAGGTGTTCCTCGAGATCTGGCAATCCGCTTCCCGGTTCGCTCCGAACAAGGGACAGGGACGAACCTGGGTGATGACCATCGCGCATCGCCGGGCCGTGGATCGGGTGCGGGCTTCGCAGTCGAGTGCGGACCGGGACGTACGCGCGGGCTTCAAGGACCTCGGCGTCGCGCACGACAGCGTGGCGGAACGGGTGGAGCTGGGGATCGAGGGAGAGCGGGTCGTCGCGGCGCTGGCGGGGCTTCCGGAGGCGCAGCGGGAGGCGCTCGTCCTCGCCTACTACGGCGGTTACAGTCAGAACGAGATCGCGGCGCTCGTGGGAGCACCGCTGGGCACGATCAAGACACGGATGAGAGACGGGCTGACCCGGCTCCGCACGGCGATGGGGGTGACGGCATGAACGAGAAGGACTTCGCGGAACTCGCGGCAGGTGCCGCGCTCCACGCGCTCTCGGCGGACGACGAGCGCCGGTACCGCCGTGCCCTCGCCGAGCACCCGGAGTGGGCGGCGCAGGACGACACCGACGCCCAGACGGCCGCTCTCCTCGCCGACGGCGTGGCCCCGGTCGCTCCGCCCGCCGGCATCCGTGCGGCTCTGCTCGCGCAGATCGCCCAGACTCCGCAGGGCGGCGCCGCGGAATCCTCGTCCGACTCGGGCGAGCCCGACGGACCCGCGGACGAGAGCCCTGCCTCCGGTGCCGCCGCTCCCGCTCCGGCTCGCCGCTGGACCCGGCTCGCTTTCGCGCTCGCCGCATGCCTCGCGCTCCTCGTGGGCGTCGGGATCGGTGCGGTCGCTCTGAACGACCAGCTGAACCGCCCGGCGAGTGTCGTCGCGCTGCAGGAGATCGAATCCGCGGGCGACGCGCAGACGGCGACGGTCGAGCTCGACGACGGCGCGACGGCGACGGCGCACTGGTCGGGCTCGGTCGGCAAGGCCGTGCTCGTCACGGACGGACTGCCCGAGGTAGCGGACGGCAAGACCTATGAGCTGTGGTTCGTGCGCGGGGAGGATCCCATCGCCGCGGGTGTGTTCGACGTCGACGACGGAGAGGCCACCGCGCTCCTCGAGGGCGAGATGCAGGCGGGCGACGCCATCGCGGTGACGGTCGAGCAGGAGGGCGGATCGCCGTCCGGGCTCCCCACGACCGACCCGGTGATCGTCATCCCGACGGCCTGAGCGTCGGAGGCGGGGCGTACCCTGGAGGGATGCCCGAGCAGCACCACCGCCCCGTGCGTCGTCCGACGAGCGCGTTCGACAACATCGTCGGCGCCCATGATCCCGCCGAGGAGACGCGTGTCGCACACGCCACCGCCTCCGCGCTGCTGACCCGCGTCCGCGAGGACGAGAGCGGGGCGAGCGTCGAGCGGCTGATCGCCTTCACGAGCGAGCACGGCATCGACGAGATCGCGGAGCTGTGGTCGAAGGCGCCGTCGCGCACCCTCCCCGGGTCGCTGTGGCGGCTGTACGTGCTCCAGCTCGCGATCCACGGCGATCCGCGCACCGCGGCCCTTCTCTATGACCGGGGACGGGTCGAGCTGCCGTCGGCCGACGCCGTGGTCGCCGGGGCGCCCGTGCCGGCGAGCCCGGACGAGCTCGTCGCGCTCATCGACACGATCCTGCGCGGCGCCTTCCGCGGCGACTTCGCCGTGGCGCTGGAGCGGGCGGCGGCGTTCTGCCGCGTCCAGGCCTCGGGGGCGACGCACACCGCCGACGACTACGAGCCCACGGAGCCCGCCCGGGCGAGCGAGCTCACCACGCGGGCGCTGCGGCTGAGCAGCTATGCCCAGGACCTCGCGGCGTCGGCGGCCCTGTGGCGCACCGGCGCCCTGGCCTGAGTCCGAGCGGGCGGGACGGCGTCCGGACAGAGAAAGACCGGGCCGCAAGAACGCCTCTCGGCGGAAGGCCGCTCGCAGCGGCGAAAATTGGAGCCCGGGGTTATGCGGCCCGGCCACTCCAGTGTAACGCGAGGACGCGGTGGGTATTCCCGGCGGCCTAGGCTCGGTGACATGACCCGTCGCTTCGCCCTCATGATCGATCCCGTCGCCGCCGACGAGCAGCGTGCCGACTACGCCGACACGTTCACGCAGGTGGACGCCGCGGCCCCCGCCCTCAGTGTCGGCGAGCTGAGCACGCAACGGGGCGACGGCGTGTTCGAGTCCATCGGCGTGATCGACGGACATGCGCAGGAGGTCGTCCCGCATCTGGAACGCCTTGCGCACTCGGCGCGACTCTGCGACCTCCCGGTGCCGAACCAGGAGCAGTGGCGGCAGGCGATCCAGCAGGCCGCCGCACAGCTCGACGCGGGGGAGTCGGTCATCAAGCTGATCCTCAGTCGCGGCGTCGAGCACGGGCCGACGCCGACCGCCTGGGTCACGGCGGCTCCGGCGGCGGACTTCGCGGCGGTACGGCGGAACGGCGTCAAAGTCGTCACCCTCGACCGCGGATACGACCTCGGCGCGGCAGAACGGGCGCCCTGGCTGCTGCTCGGAGCGAAGACGCTGTCCTACGCCGTGAACATGGCGGCCCTGCGCGAGGCCAAGCGCCGCGGAGCCGACGACGCGATCTTCCTGTCGAGCGACGGCTTCGTGCTGGAGGCTCCGACGGCCTCCCTCATCCTGCGCTTCGGCGACCGCTTCACGACCCCGGCCCCGAACGGCGGGATCCTGCATGGCACCACGCAGCTCAGCGTCTACGACCACCTTCTCGCGCGGGGCTTCGAGGTCGGGTACGACCGCATTCCCGCCGCCGATCTGACGCGGGCCGACGCCGCATGGCTCGTGTCGAGCGTGCGTCTCGCGACCGCCATCACCGCGATCGACGGCACGCCGGTCGCCGTGGACGCCGCCCTCACGGACGACCTCAACGCCTACCTCCTCTCCCCGCGCGACTGAGTCCTCCGGCGGGACGGACGGAGACGAGAACGGGCCCGGACGCGAGGCGTCCGGGCCCGAAGACCGAAGAGAGTGCGGGTCAGCCGAAACGGCCGGAGACGTAGTCCTCTGTGGCCTGCACCGACGGGGTCGTGAAGATGTTCGTCGTGTCGTCGTACTCGATGAGCTTTCCGGGCTTGCCGGTGCCGGCGATGTTGAAGAACGCGGTCTTGTCGGAGACCCGGCTCGCCTGCTGCATGTTGTGCGTCACGATGACGATCGTGAACTCGTTCTTGAGCTCGCCGATCAGCTCCTCGATCGCGTAGGTCGAGATGGGGTCGAGGGCGGAGCACGGCTCGTCCATCAACAGCACCTCCGGGGAGACGGCGATCGCGCGGGCGATGCAGAGACGCTGCTGCTGGCCGCCCGAGAGCCCGGAGCCAGGACGGTCGAGGCGGTCCTTGACCTCGTTCCACAGGTTCGCGCCGGTGAGCGACTTCTCCACGAGGTCGTCCTGCTCGCTCTTCGACATGCGCTTGTTGTTGAGCTTCACGCCGGCGAGCACGTTCTCCTTGATCGACATCGTGGGGAACGGGTTCGGCCGCTGGAACACCATGCCGACCTGGCGACGCACGAGCACCGGGTCCACGCCGGCGCCGTAGAGGTCCTTGCCGTCGAGCAGCACCTCGCCCTCGACGCGGGCTCCGGGGATCACCTCGTGCATGCGGTTGAGGGTGCGGAGGAAGGTGGACTTGCCGCAGCCCGACGGGCCGATGAAGGCCGTGACACTGCGCGGCTGGATGTCGAGGGAGACGCCTTCGACCGCGAGGAAGTTGCCGTAGTAGACGTTGAGGTCGTTGACTTCGATGCTCTTGGACACGTGAATTCCTATTCTGAGTGGTCGGGCGCTCAGCGGCCGTTGACCTTCGGGGCGAACAGCCTCGCGATCAGGCGGGCGAGCAGGTTCAGCACCATGACGATGAGGATGAGGGTGAGGGCGGCGGCCCAGGCGCGCGCGACGGCGGCGTCCGGGCTCGTGCCCTGGTTCATGTACTGGTTGTAGGCGAACACCGGGAGGGTCATCATCTGACCGTCGAAGATGTTCGTGTTGAGGCTCTGCGTGAAGCCGGCGGTGAGCAGCAGCGGGGCGGTCTCGCCGATCACGCGGGAGATGGCGAGCATGACCGAGGTCATGATGCCGGCGATCGAGGTGGGCAGGACGACCTTGAGGATCGTGAGCCACTTCGGCACGCCCAGGGCGTAGGAGGCCTCGCGCAGCTCGTTCGGGACGATCCGGAGCAGCTCCTCGCTGCCGCGCACCACGACAGGCGTCATCAGCACGGCGAGGGCGAGAGCGCCCATGAAGCCCATCGAGATCCCGGGACGGATCAGGAGGGCGAACACCGCGTAGATGAACAGACCGGCGACGATCGAGGGGATGCCCGTCATCACGTCGACGAAGAACGTGATGGCCTTGGCGATCTTGCCGCGGCCGTACTCGACCAGGTAGATCGAGGTCATCAGACCGACCGGGACCGAGATGATCGTGGCCGTCAGCGTGATGAGGACCGTGCCCCAGATGGCGTGCACGATACCGCCGCCTTCACCGACGACGTTGCGCATCGAGTAGGTGAAGAACTCGGCGTCGAAGCGCTCGAGGCCGTTCGCCACCACGGTCCACAGCAGGGAGATCAGCGGCAGCAGGGCGATGAGGAAGGCCGTGGCGACGAGGGCCGTCATCAGGCGGTCGACGGCCTTGCGACGGCTCTCCGCGATGGAGGAGATCACCGTGATGATCACCATGTAGAGCAGGATGCCGACGACGACGGTGCCCGCGATGTTGAAGTCGGCGAGCGGGGTGTCCGAGCCGGCAGCGGCGACACCGAAGACGGCGGCGGACACGACGAACGAGACGCCGAGGAGGGCCCACGGAGCCCACTTCGGCAGGCGGCCGGAGGTGAGGGCGGTGGTGCTCGCGGCGGGCGGAGCGCTGGTGAGGGCGGTCATGTCAGTTCGCTCCCGAGAACTCGGCGCGGCGGGCGACGATCCAGCGCGCCAGCGCGTTGACCGCGAAGGTCACGACGAAGAGGATGAGGCCGGTCGCGATCAGCGTGTTCACACCGGTGCCGTGCGCCTCCGGGAAGGCGAGGGCGATGTTCGCGGGGATCGGCGTGGGGTTCGTGGCGGTGAGCACGAGGAAGCTGACGACCGCCGAGGGGGAGAGCACCATCGTCACGGCCATCGTCTCGCCGAGCGCGCGGCCGAGGGCCAGCATCGCCGCCGACACCATGCCGCCGCGGGCGAAGGGGAGGACGGCCATGCGGACCATCTCCCAGCGCGTGGAGCCGAGGGCGAGGGCCGCCTCCTCGTGGAGCTTGGGGGTCTGCAGGAAGACCTCGCGGCAGATGGCGGTCATGATCGGGATGCACATCACGGCGAGGACGAGGGCGGCGGTGAGGATGGTCTTGCCCGTCGCGGAGACCTGCCCGCCGAAGAACGGCACCCACGAGGCGTTCTCGTTGAGCCACACGTAGATCGGCTGGAGCATGGGGGCGAGCACGAGGCCGCCCCAGAGGCCGAACACCACGGAGGGCACGGCGGCGAGCAGGTCGATGATGTAGCCGAGGAACGACGCGAGCCGCCGGTGGGCGTAGTGCGAGATGAAGAGCGCGATGCCGATGGCGATCGGGGCGGCGATCAGCAGGGCGATGAACGAGGCCCAGAGGGTGCCGAAGACGAGCGGCCAGACGTACACCCAGAACGACTCGCCCCGGAGGATGTGGTTGTCGGTGGTGTCGAGCTGGAAGGCCGGCAGGCTCTGGATGATGAGGAAGGCGGCGACGAGCGCCAGCACGATCAGGATGATGATGCCGGCGGCCAGCGCGGTGCCGGAGAAGACCCGGTCGCCGAGGCGCTGCTTGGCCTTGATCGGTGTGGGCGGCGCCGGTGTCGGTGCCGGTGCCGTTGTCGGCTCCTGCGCGGTCGTGCTCATGATCTCCCTGTTTCGGGCCGGGTGGAGATGGATCGGGTGCTGACCTGGCGGAGCCCCCGCGCCCGCTCGGGGACGCGGGGGCACCGTCGTCAGTGGATCGGCAGGATCAGCCGACCTGGATGAGGTCGATCGCGGCCTGGACCTGCTCGCGCAGGCCGTCCGAGATCGGGGCGCTGCCGGCGTTCTCGGCGGCGGCGTCCTGGCCCTCGGCGCTCGCGATGTACGTGAAGTACTCCTTCACGAGCTCCGCGACGTTGCTGTCCTCGTACTGCTCGCAGCCGATGAGGTAGCTGACCAGGGCGATCGGGTAGGCGCCGTCCGCGGCGGCGGCCGGGTCGACGTCGAAGACGAGGTCGCCCTCGCCGCGTCCCTCGGCGAGCGGCGAGCCCTCGACGAGCTTCGCGGCGGCCTCGGCCGAGTAGGAGACGAAGTCCTCGCCGACGCCCACGGCGACCTGGCCGAGGCCGTCCGCCTGCGAGGCGTCGAGGAAGCCGATCGCGCCGTTGCCGGCGGTGAGGGCCTGCTTCACACCCGAGGTGCCCTGAGCGGCCTCGCCACCCTGGATCGGCCACTCGTCGGAGACCTCGTAGGTCCAGACGTCGGGGGCCGTCGCGCTGAGGTACTTGGCGAAGGTCTCCTGCGTGCCCGAGGGGTCGGAGCGGTGCACCGGCGAGATCGCCAGGTCGGGGAGCTCGACGCCGTCGTTCAGGGCGGCGATGGCCTCGTCGTTCCAGTTGGTGATCGTGCCGGCGAAGATGCCCGCGATCGTGGCGGCGTCGAGGTTCAGCGTGTCGATGCCCTCGAGGTTGAACGCGACGGCGACGGGGGAGATGTAGAGGGGGACCTCGACGATGTCGTCGGTGGTGCAGGCGCCGAAGCCGCCGGCGGCGAGCTCCTCGTCGTTGAACGCGCGGTCCGAGCCGATGAAGTTGCTGCCGCCCTCGAGGAAGTTCTCGCGGCCGGTGCCGGAGCCGGTGGGCTCGTAGTTGACCGTCACGTCGGGGTTGGCGGTCTGGAAGGCGGCGACCCAGGCCTCCTGGGCTGCGGTCTGCGAGGACGCGCCGGTCGCGTCGATCGTGCCGGAGAGCGTGGACTCCGAGGGCTCTTCGCTGGAGCCGCCGGCTCCGCCTTCGTTCGCGGCACAGCCGGCGAGGGCGAGAGCGGCGACGGCGCCGATGGCGCCGATTCGTGCGATTCGGGAGATCTTCACTGTGGATCCTTCGATCTTGGAGGGGTGGGGCCCGGTGCAGGGCACACAGTGACGCTAGGGGCGACGGTTAACGAGACTCTCCCGCGCAGGTGAACGGCAGGTGAACGACCGGCGACTCTCTGGAGCCGATCCCCGTCACCGCGCGGCCCCCTCCGTTTCGAATCGCCCGATCTGCGCCATCCCCGGCCGAGATGCAGCGAAGTGCGCGATTCGAACGAGGGAGGGTCAGACCTTGGGGGCGTGGGTCTCGATCGAGATGATGCCGGAGCCGGGATTGGTCGCCGAGACGTGCACCACGGAGAACGCGCCGGTCTCCAGATCGGCGGCGCTGCCGACGTACGAGCCGTGCACGGTGCCGGTCGCGAGGGCGATCTCCGAGAGGAGCGCAGGCAGCACCGGGCCGTGGCTGCAGAGCACGGCGGGCTTGCCGGCGCGGATGCGGCGGCCGACGACGGAGCGGAGATCGGCGACGCCGTCCTCCCAGGCGTCCTGGCTGATCTTCTCGGTGAGGACCGGCTTGCGGTCCAGGGCCTTGGCGAGCGGCGTGACCGTCTGCACGCAGCGCACCGCGTCGCTGGTGACGATCTTGCGCACGCCGAAAGCGCGGAGCGGTCCGACGATGGCCTTGGCCTGGCGCTTCCCGCGGTCGGTGAGCGGCCGGGCCGCGTCCGCCTTGTCCCACTCCGAACGGGGAAGGGCCTTCGCGTGCCGGAGGGCGATCACCGGGAAGGTCCGCAGCACGCCGTCGTCGACGAGGGCCGCGAACGCTTCGAGGATCTCGAGGTCGACGGGGTAGCTCAGCGCGGCACGGGCCTTCTTCACGCTGACCCACTCGAGGGCGGCGATCTCGCGGTTGGGTACGAAGGTCGACGCGCGGATCGCGGCGTCCGTCGCCTCGGCAGCCCAGTAGTGCACCACCTTCTGCTTGCGGGACGCGAGGTGGTAGCGGCTGATCCCGACCGGCACGCCGAGGGCCACGCGGATGCCGGTCTCCTCGTGCACCTCGCGGACGGCGGTCTCCGCGAGCATCTCGCCCGGGTCGACCTTGCCCTTCGGCAGGGTGACGTCGCGGTACTTCGTGCGGTGGATGAGCAGGATCCGCAGCTTGCCGTCGACGAGGCGCCACACGACGGCGCCGGCCGCGTACACGGCCTTGTCCGCCCACTTCGCGTCGGCCGCGGATGGCGGGAGCTGGACCTGCCGCGCCGTCATCGAACCGCCCGCGCCCGACGACGTCGCTGGATCATCCCCATGGTCTTATCCTGCAGGTCGGTGAGCGGCTTGCCGTCGGAATCCACGGCGTGGCGCTCCCACACGCCGTCGCGGCCGAGGTGCCACGACGATGTCCGATCGTCCATCGCCAGGTCGAAGAAGGCGGTGAGCTCCTTGAGGTGCGCGGGGTCGGTGACCCGCACCAGGGCCTCGACGCGCCGGTCGAGGTTGCGGTGCATCATGTCGGCGCTGCCGATGTACACCTGCGGGTCGCCGTCGTTCTCGAACGTGAAGATGCGCGAGTGCTCGAGGTAGCGGCCGAGGATGCTGCGGACGGTGATGTTGTCGCTGATCCCGTCGAGGTCGGGCCGCAGGCTGCAGATTCCGCGCACCCACACGTCGACCTTCACCCCTGCGGCGCTGGCGCGGTAGAGGGCGTCGATGATCTCCTCGTCGACCATCGAGTTGACCTTGATGCGGATGTGCGCGGGCTTGCCCGACTCGGCGATCCGGCGCTCGGCGTCGATCAGCCGCACGAGGCCCTTGCGGAGGTGGAGCGGGGCGACGAGCAGACGCTTGAACTTCTTCTCGATCGCGTAGCCGCTGAGCTCGTTGAACAGCCGGGTGAGGTCCTTGCCGACCTGGGCATCGGCGGTGAACAGACCGAAGTCCTCGTAGATGCGGCTCGTCTTCGGGTTGTAGTTGCCGGTGCCGACGTGCGAGTAGTGCTGGAGTCTGCCCTCCTCCTCGCGGATCACGAGGGCGAGCTTGCAGTGGGTCTTGAGCCCGACGAGGCCGTACACCACGTGCACGCCGGCCTTCTCGAGCTTGCGCGCCCACACGATGTTGTTGGCCTCGTCGAAGCGGGCCTTCACCTCGACGAGCGCGAGCACCTGCTTGCCGGCCTCGGCGGCGTCGATGAGGGCCTGCACGACGGGGCTGTCGCCGGACGTCCGGTACAGCGTCTGCTTGATGGCGAGCACGTGCGGGTCGCGGGCGGCCTGCTCCAGGAACGCCTGGACACTCGTGGTGAAGGACTCGTACGGGTGGTGCACGAGCACGTCGGACTTCCGGATCGCCTTGAAGATGTCCGCACGGGTGTTGGAGCCCGTCGGCTGGAAGGCCACCGCGGTGGTGGGGAGGTGCGGCGGGTACCGCAGATCGGGGCGATCGATGCGCGACAGATCGAAGAGGCCGCGCAGATCGAGCGGCCCGGGGAGGCGGTAGACCTCCTGGTCGGTGATGTCGAGCTCGCGCACGAGGAGGTCCATCGTGACCTCGTCCATGTCGTCGGTGATCTCGAGCCGGATCGGCGGCCCGAACCGGCGGCGCAGCAGCTCGGCCTCCAGCGCCTGGATGAGGTTCTCGCTCTCGTCCTCCTCGATCTCCACGTCCTCGTTGCGGGTGAGGCGGAACGCGTGGTGGTCGAGCACCTCCATGCCGGGGAACAGGTCGCCGAGGTGGTTGGCGATGAGCTCCTCGAGGCGGAGGAAGCGCTTGATCTCGCCGGTGGACGGCACCTCGACGAAGCGCGGCAGCATGGGCGGCACCTTGAGGCGGGCGAACTCCTGGCGGCCGGTCCGCGCGTTGCGGATGCGGATGGCGAGGTTCAGGGAGAGCCCGGAGATGTAGGGGAACGGGTGCGCCGGGTCGACCGCCAGCGGCATCAGCACCGGGAAGACCTGTGCGCCGAAGTAGTCGGACAGCGCGCTCCGCTCGTCGTCGGTGAGATCCGACCACTCCGTGATCTCGATGCCGGAGTCGGCGAGGGCGGGGCGGACGAGCTTCGTCCAGGCGTCCGCGTGGCGGAGCTGGAGGGCGTGCGCCTCGCGCGAGATGTCGGCGAGGGCGTCGACGGGGGAGCGTCCGATGTTGGTGGGCACGGCGAGACCGGTCATGATGCGCCGCTTGAGACCGGCCACGCGCACCATGAAGAACTCGTCGAGGTTGCTGGCGAAGATGGCCAGGAAGTTCGCCCGCTCCAGCTCCGGCAGCGACGGGTCCTCCGCGAGTTCGAGCACCCGCTGGTTGAACGCGAGCCAGCTCAGCTCGCGGTCCAGGTAGCGATGGTCGGGGAGCTGCGAGTCCGGCGCCTCGACGGCGTCGTCGAAGTCGTCGTCTTCGGCGTCACCGAGTCCGGCGTCGGCGAGTGCGGGATCGATCATGGGGTACATCTAAGCACCGGCAGGTGTCGGGCGTGTGAACGGCGGTCAGCGCGAGCCGACCAGGCTGTCGTCCTCGTAGACGTTGAAGCGGTACCCGACGTTGCGCACGGTGCCGATGATCTGCTCCTGATCGCCGAGCTTGGCGCGGAGCCGTCGCACGTGCACGTCGACGGTCCTGGTGCCGCCGAAGTAGTCGTACCCCCACACCTCGCTGAGCAGCTGCTCGCGGGTGAACACCCGGGACGGGTGGGTGGCGAGGAAGTGCAGGAGCTGGAACTCCTTGTAGGTGAGGTCCAGCGGCCGCCCGTGGAGCTTGGCCGAGTAGGACTGCTCGTCGATCGTGACGCCGGAGGCCTGCACGCGCGCCGGTTCGGCGACCTCGTCCCGTCGTGCGAGCGCCAGACGCACGCGTGCGTCGATCTCCGCGGGACCGGCCGTCGCCAGCAGGACGTCGTCGATGCCCCACTCGCCCGACAGCGCGCTCATGCCGCCCTCGGTCACCACGAGCAGGAGCGGTGCGTCCTGTCCGGTGGCCCGCAGCAGTCGGCACAGCGACTTCGCCCCGACGAGGTCGTGGCGGCCGTCGACGATCACGATGTCGTACTCCGGGGCATTGATCAGCTGCGCCGGCTCCGCCGGGATCTGCCGCGTGCGATGGCTCAGCAGCTCGAGGGCGGGCAGCACCTGCTCCGAGAGCGGAGCATTGGTCAGAACCAGCACCAGGGCCACGCGCACTCCTCACCGGCGGGGGATCGACGCCGTGCCGCCATGATAGCGGCCACCGATGCGCAAGAATGGAGACATGTCAGAACCGGCACTCGCGCCCCGCAACGCCTTCACCGGCGTCATCGCGGTCTGGGCGACCGCGTTCGTCGGCAGCATCGTCATCGGGATCTTCGCTCCGGAGGAGTGGCGCATCCCCTGGATGCTGGTCGGCTTCGGGGCGGTGGTGCTGCTGTCCTTCGCCGTGCAGCTCTGGTACGGGCGCACGCAGGGCTTCATCTTCCGCGTCGCGAGCAGCGTGACCGGTGCGCTGCTGCTGATGGGGATCATCTCGGTCGGCTTCGGCCTGGCCGCCCTCATCCCCTCCTGACCCGGATCGCCGGGGGTAAGGTGGAGGTCATGGACATCATGGCGCTCGAAATCTTCTTCATCGGCCTGCTCGGCCTGGCGAGCCTCGCGATCGTTTTCGTGTCGGCCGTGGTGCTGCGCAACCTCTTCCGCGGCCAGCGCTGACGACATGATCGAACTCCCCACCGACCTTCCCGCCGACCTCGCCCCGCTGGCGTGGCTCATCGGCGTGTGGGAGGGTTCCGGGGTGATCGACTACCCGGTCGGCGAGGAGCGTCTGCAGGGCGAGTTCACGCATCGCGTCAGCTTCAGCCACGACGGGGGACCGTTCCTCAACTACGCGGCCACGGCGACCTTCGTCGGTGACGAGGGTGCGCCCGCCGTCCCGCTGACCGCCGAGTCCGGTTTCTGGCGTCTGGCGCGTCCGGCCGCGGCGACCGACGCGGGACCGGCGCTGCTGCCGCCGACGGCGACCCCCGTCACCCGCACGGTCGACGACGTGGAGGCGCTGCGGTCGGACAACGGCGCGTTCCCGCTCGAGGTGTCGCTGGCGCGCTCGGACGGCATGCTCGAGTACTACCTCGGCGAGATCAACGGACCGCGGGTCGACCTCGCGTCGGACGCGATCGTGCGCGGCGCCGGTGCCAAGGACTACGGCTCCGCCTCGCGGATGTACGGACTCGTCGACGGGCACCTGCTGTGGGCGTGGGACATCGCCGCCCTCGGCACACCTCTGCGGGCGCACGCCTCGGCGCGTCTCGCCCGCGTCTGAACGGAGCACACGGTGAGCACCAGCGTCTTCGACGGCGTCCCCGGCGCGACAGCGGGGGAGCGCGGGATCGCCCACTTCGGTGATCCGTTCCGGGAGCAGCGCCGCCTCGCGGCCGGAACGGCGATCGCGCCCCTCGACGACCGGACGGTCATCGAGGTGTCCGGTCCCGAACGCCTCCCCTGGCTCGACTCCATCACGTCGCAGGCGGTGGGTCGCCTGCGCGCGGGGGAGAGCACCGAGCTCCTCGTCCTCGATCCGCAGGGACGGGTGGAGCACGCGGCCGGCGTCCTCGACGACGGCACCTCGACCTGGCTCCTGGCGGATGCCGGCGATGCCGAGGGGCTCGCGACGTGGCTGACGCGGATGAAGTTCCGCACCCAGGCCACGGTCGAGCTGCGCCCCGACCTCGCGCTGCTCGGCTTCGTCGACGGCGGACCCGCGGCCGAGCGCGTGCGCGGCCTCGACGACGCGCGGATCTGGGTCGACCCGTGGCAGCAGGTCGCCGTCGGCGGCCATCAGTACGCCGACGTGGCCGCGCACCCCGGGGCCGACCTCGCCTGGCGGGTCGGCATCGTGCCCGGGACGGCGGCGCGGGCGCTCGCCGCGGAGCTCGATCGGGAGGATGCCGCCGGACTCCTCGCCGCCGAAGCGCTGCGCATCGCCGCCTGGCGCCCGCGGTGGGCGGCCGAGGTGGACGAGCGATCGCTGCCGCACGAGTCGGACTGGCTCCGCAGCGCCGTGCACCTGAACAAGGGCTGCTACCGCGGGCAGGAGACCGTCGCGAAGGTGCACAACCTCGGTCATCCGCCGCGGCGGCTCGCCCTGCTCCAGCTCGACGGCAGCGACGCCGTGCTTCCGGAACCCGGAGCCCCCGTGTTCGCGGGCGATGACGAGGTCGGGCACATCACCTCCTCCGCGCGGCATCATGAGGACGGGCCGATCGCCCTCGCCCTCCTGTCCCGTCGCGCCCCGATCGGCGATCTCGTCGTCCGGGCCGAGGGGATCGACATCGCCGCGTCCCAGCAGATCATCGTCCCGGCCGACGCCGGCGCCACCGCGGACATCCCGCGCCTGACGCGGCTGTCCCGCCGACCCACGGCGCCCGATCCCCGCGACGCCGGGGTCTGAGACACCGGACCCTGGTCAGGCCGGTGCCACGGCGTCCCACGGCAGGGTGAGCTCGCCCAGCCGCCACCGGCTCCGTCCGCCCTGCACAGGCCAGCCCTGATCGCGCAGCGCGGTCACCGCGGCGAGGAAGCGCTGCGTGGCCCCGAAGGTCGAGAGGGGAGCGGCGCGCTCCCACTCCCGGTCCAGGTCGACGAGCAGGGTGTGGATGCGCTCGCCGGGGACGTTGCGGTGGATGAGGGCCTTGGGCAGCCGCTCCGCCACGATGCTGGGGGCCTCGAGCCCGCGCAGGCGGAGGGAGACGGTGAAACGGAGCGGCATGCCGCCGGGATCGACGTCGACCCAGCTCGCCACGCGCCCGATCTCGTCGCAGGTGCCCTCCACCAGGAGCCCGTCCGGCGCGAGGCGGTGCGCCATCGTCCGCCAGGCGGCGGCGACCTCGGCCTCGTCATACTGCCGCAGGACGTTCATCGTCCGGATGACGGCGGGGCGCCGACCGCCGGGGAGTGGTACCTCGAACCCGCCGCGGGCGAAGGAGACGTGGAGGTCGGCGGGGAAGGGCGTGCGGCCGGCCCGGACCTCGGCGAGCTGCTGCTCCGCGGTGGCCACCCGGTCCGGGTCGAGCTCGAGACCGCGCACCTCCGCGTCCGGCCGCACGCGTCGCAGTCGGGCGGCCAGCTCGAACGCGGTCACCCCGCTCGCCCCGAAACCGAGGTCGACGACGAGGGGGTCGGCCGCGCGTCGGAAGGCGGGGGAGGCGGCGATCCACCGGTCGTTCCGACGCAGCCGGTTCGTCCCTGTCGTGCCGCGGGTCGGCCGACCGAGGGGAGATGACGCCATGCGTCCATCCTCCCTCCTCCGCCGCTGTGCCCGCTCCGCGCCCCGGATAAACTGGCGACATGACTGCGAAGCGCACCCTGATCCTGCTCCGCCACGGCCAGAGCGAGTGGAACGAACTGAACCTCTTCACCGGCTGGGTGGATGTCCGCCTGACCGCGCAGGGCAAGAACGAGGCCCGTCGCGGCGGTGAGCTGCTCGCCGAGTCCGGCATCCTGCCCGACGTGCTGCACACGTCCCTGCTGAGCCGGGCGATCCAGACCGCCGACATCGCGCTGGATGCCGCCGACCGGCTGTGGATCCCGGTGAAGCGCTCCTGGCGGCTCAATGAGCGCCACTACGGGGCGCTTCAGGGCAAGGACAAGGCGCAGACGCTCGAGGAGTTCGGTCCGGAGCAGTTCCAGCTGTGGCGCCGCTCGTTCGACGTGCCGCCGCCCCCGCTGGACGACGCGAGCGAGTTCAGCCAGGTGGGCGACGCCCGCTACGAGGGCATCGACGGCGAGGTGCCGCGCACGGAGTCGCTCAAGCTCGTCATCGACCGCCTCCTGCCGTACTGGGACGCGGAGATCGTCCCCGATCTGGAAGCCGGCAAGACCGTCCTCGTGACCGCGCACGGCAACTCGCTGCGCGGCCTCGTCAAGCACCTCGAGGGCATCAGCGACGACGACATCGCCGGACTGAACATCCCTACCGGCATTCCGCTGGTGTACGAGCTCGACGAGAACAACGCGCCGACCGGTCCCAGCCGGTACCTCGACCCGGAGGCCGCCGCCGCCGGTGCCGCGGCCGTGGCCGCCCAGGGCAAGAAGTAACCGAGACCCCGGTTTCACGTCGAGACCCCCTGCCGCAGGCGACTGCAGCAAGGGGTCTCGGCGATGAAGCGGGGTCTCGTCAGGCGTGGCCGAGCTGCTCCTGCTGCTCCACCGCGAGGGCGATGTCCTCCTCTTCGACGTGCCAGTCGCCCGTCGCGAGGTAGACGACCTTCTTGGCGACGGCGACCGCGTGGTCCGCGAAGCGCTCGTGGTAGCGGCTGGCGAGCGTCGCATCGACCGTGGCGACGGCCTCGCCCTTCCAGTTGTCGCTCAGCACCTTCTCGAAGACGCTGGCGTGCAGTTCGTCCACGTCGTCATCGGCGTTGCGGATCGCGTCGGCGAACTTCAGATCCTGGGTGCGGAGGAGCTCCGTGAGCGTGCGGGAGATCTCCACGTCCAGCTCGCCCATCTTCACGAACGTGCCCTTCAGGCCCTTCGGGATCGCGCGCTCCGGGAAGCGCAGGCGGGCGAGCTGGGCGATGTGCTCGGACATGTCGCCCATCCGCTCCAGGGACGCGCTGACGCGGAGCGCCGTGACGACGATCCGGAGGTCGCGCGCGACCGGCTGCTGTCGGGCGAGGATCTCGATGGCCTGCTCGTCCAGCGCGACGGCGAGCTCGTCGATCTTCGCGTCGTCGGCGATGACCTCCTCGGCCAGCGCGACGTCGCTCGTGGCGAACGCGCGGGTCGCCTTGTCGATGGAGACCGTGACGAGCTCGGCGATCTCGACGAGGCGGGACTGCAGGTCCTCGAGGGACTGGTGGAAGACTTCGCGCATGGTGGGCGCAACCTTTCGTTCGGATCCCGGCTGACGGTCCAGCGCGGGGCGGCGGGGCGTCCGCGGGGAGAGCACTGCGCGCGCGCAGGCCTGAAGCGATTGTCTGCTCCGAAGGTTAACGAACGGTGCCCAGCGAGTGAATAGTACGTCTCCGCTCCCCGGGATGGCGCGGAAACCCGCCGGATCGACGGTGAACGCGCTCTACGCTGGAGTCATGACCCTGCCGCAGCTCGCGCTGTCCTCCCTCGCCATCGGGTTGGCGATCGGGGTGGGCCTCTCGCTCCTCGTCGTCTGGGCGTATCGGGCGCGGGCGCGGGCGGAGGAGGAGACGTCGATGGCGATCCCGCCCGGGATCACCGACGTGCTGCGCAGCATGGACGACGCCGCGTGCGTGGTCGACGTCTCCGGCCTCGTGCTCGCCACGTCGAAAGCCGCCGCACGGTTCGGGATCGAGGTCGGATCGACGCTCGAGAACCCGGAGCTCCGGCAGCTCGTGCGGGGCGTCCGCTCGACGGGGGAGACGGCGACCGAGTCGCTGCGCATCACCCGCGGCGGCCTCAGCCTCGACCCCCGCCTCGTGTCGGCCAGGGCGAGCGCCATCGGCACGCGCCTCGTGCTCCTCATCATCCGCGACGTGACCGAGCAGGAGCGCCTCGACCAGATGCGCCGTGACTTCGTGGCCAACACGAGCCACGAGCTCAAGACGCCCGTCGGGGCCGTGAGCCTGCTCGCCGAGGCCATCGAGTCCGCCGCCGACGACCCTGCCCAGGTGCGGGCGTTCGCGTCGCGGATCTCGGCGGAGGCCGGCCGTCTCGGTCAGCTCACCGGACGCATCATGAGTCTGTCCCGGCTGCAGGCGGAGGACGGGCTGACCGAGGTCGCCCCTGTCTCGATCGACGAGGTCATCGCCTCCTCGATCGAAGCCCACGTCGTGCAGGCCGACTCCGCGGGTGTGGAGCTCGCCCGCGGTGGAGACCGCGGCGTGTGGGTCCGCGGCGACGCGCAGATCCTCATCGAGGCCGTCGGCAACCTCATCGCCAACGCCATCGTCTACTCGCCCCGCGGCTCCCGGGTGGGCGTCGGGGTGAAGGCCGACGACGACGTCGTGGAGATCGCCGTCTCCGACCAGGGCATCGGGATCGCCGAGGCCGACCGCGAGCGCATCTTCGAGCGGTTCTACCGGGCGGACGAGGCCCGCTCCCGGCGCACCGGCGGCACCGGCCTCGGGCTGTCCATCGTCAAGCACGCCACCCAGCGGCACGGAGGTGAGGTGCGGCTGTGGTCGCGCCCGGGCCGCGGGTCCACGTTCACCATCCGCCTGCCCCGGATCGACGCCCCCGCGAACACCGGGCAGGGCAAGAAGAGCAAGAAGAAGCGCGCGCGCAAGGCCGTCCCCGCCACCGGGGCGACGCGCGTCCGAAACGGAGAGACCGCATGACCCGCATCCTTCTCGTCGAAGACGAACCCGACCTCGCCGACCCGCTCGCCTACCTGCTGCGCCGCGAGGGCTACGAGGTGGAGATCGCCGAGGACGGCCCTGGTGCGCTGACGGCGTTCCGGGAGCGCGGTGCCGACATCGTGCTGCTCGACCTCATGCTGCCCGGCATGCCGGGGACCGAGGTGTGCCGGCAGATCCGGTCCACGTCGGCCGTGCCCATCATCATGCTGACGGCGAAGGACTCCGAGGTCGACATCGTCGTGGGGCTCGAGCTCGGCGCGGACGATTACATCACCAAGCCATACTCGTCGCGGGAGCTGCTCGCCCGGATGCGGGCGGTGCTGCGGCGGGTGGTGCAGGCGGAGGCCGAGCTCGACGAGCGGGTGCTCGAGGGCGGGCGCGTCTCGCTCGACATCGATCGGCACACGGTGGCGGTGGCCGGCGAGCAGATCAACATGCCCCTGAAGGAGTTCGAGCTGCTGGAGGTGCTGATGCGCAACTCCGGCCGGGTGCTCACGCGCGGCCAGCTCATCGACCGGGTGTGGGGGAGCGACTACTTCGGTGACACCAAGACGCTCGACGTGCACATCAAGCGCATCCGCTCGCGGATCGAGGAGAACCCCAGCGAACCGGTGATGCTCGTGACCGTCCGCGGCCTGGGGTATCGCTTCGAGGGGTGACCGCACACAAGAGAGGCCGGCACCCGTGGGTGCCGGCCTCTCGCGTCTGTCTGCGGACTCAGTCCTGCGGAGCGAGGTCCGAGTAGTACGGCAGGGTGCCGTCGAGGACGGGCACCTGCGTGGTCACACCCGCGGAGTCGCCGGACTGGAAGTGCATCGCGACGGTGGCGCCGGGCATGGTGTCGAGGCCGACGATCTCCACCGGCTCCTGGTCGGCGCCGAGGCTGACCGATCCGCCGGCGGGCACGGTGATCATGAACGGCTCGCCGCCCTCGAGGGAGACCGTCAGGGTGGCGCGGTCCTGCGTCGGGTTGACGACCGCGCCCACGAAGTTCCCGGCCGTGCCGTCTTCGTTCGCGATGATGAGGGCGTTCCGGACGGCGATGGGGCCGTCCTCGTCCGACACGTTCACGCCGTCGGAGGCCGCGTACTCGATCTTCGTCGACTGCGGCGTGATGAACGTGCACCCGGTCGCGCCGAGCAGAACGAGGGCGCTGATGGCGGCAGACGCGACAAGGCGCGATTTCACGGGTCCTCCTGAGGTCCGACGGGATATCCCTCCCCATTCTATGGGTAAGTCGAGGAGCCGCTGGGAACAGGAAGCGCGAACCTTAGCGCATATCCCCTGTGGTATCCTTGAGGTTGCCGAAAGGACATGTTTTTATGCTTTTTGAGGTTGGCGAGACCGTCGTCTATCCGCACCATGGCGCTGCGACCATCATCGAGGTCAAGGAACGCGTCATCAAGGGCGAGACGAAGAAATACCTGAAGCTCAACGTCACGCAGGGCGATCTCATCATCGAGGTCCCGGCCGAGAACGTCGACCTCGTCGGCGTCCGCGACGTGATCGGCAAGGAGGGCCTCGACCACGTGTTCGAGGTGCTGCGCGCGCCGTTCACCGAGGAGCCCACCAACTGGTCGCGCCGGTACAAGGCGAACCTGGAGAAGCTCGCGTCCGGCGATGTCATCAAGGTGAGCGAGGTCGTACGCGACCTCTGGCGCCGCGACCAGGACCGCGGCCTGTCCGCGGGTGAGAAGCGGATGCTGGCCAAGGCCCGGCAGATCCTCATCTCGGAGCTGGCCCTGGCCGAGAAGATCGACGAGGACAAGGCGGGCGCACTGCTCGACGAGGTCCTCGCGTCCTGAGACGTCCTTCACGGAAGGCGGGTGCTGCGGCACCCGCCTTCCGTCGTCTCCGCCGGTAACGTGAAGCTGTGAGCATCCTCCCCGTCCCGCATACCGCGATCATCGTCGTCGCCGCCGGCTCCGGCACCCGTCTCGAGGCCGGAGCGCCCAAGGCGTTCGTCGGCATCGACGGCCGCACCATCCTGCGGCACGCCCTCGACGGCGTCTTCGCGGCGGCGCCCTTGCAGGTCGTGGTCGTCGCGCCCGCAGGCTACGAAGGCGACGCGGAGACGGAGCTGCGGGAGGCCGCCGGCGATCGTGCCGACCTGGGCCGCGTGGTCACCGGAGGGGCGACGCGGCAGGAGTCGGTCGCCGCGGGGCTCGCCGCCCTGTGGGGGGACGTCACGACGGTGCTCGTGCACGACGCGGCGCGCGCCCTCACGCCGCCCGGCGTCATCGACGCGGTGGCGGCGGCCGTGGTCGCCGATGCCGGTGCGGTGCCGAGCCTGCCTGTCGTAGACACGCTCAAGCGCGTCGCGGACGGTCTCGTCGTCGGTGCCGTGGATCGTGCGGAGCTCGCCGCAGCGCACACTCCGCAGGGCTTCCCTCGCGCGCTGCTGGAAGCGGCGTACGCGGAGGCGACCGCCCGGGGCGCCGAGTACACCGACGACGCCGCGCTCTTCGCCGCGGCCGGGAACACCGTGCGCCTGGTGCCGGGCTCCGAGCGTTCGTTCAAGATCACCACCCCCGCCGACCTGGAGCGCGCCCGCCTCCTCGTCGCGACGTCGTCGGGATCGCCCTCCTCGGCGGCGCGGCCGTCGACTCCCGTCGGGGGCGCACCCCGCGTGGGCATCGGCACGGACGTGCACGCCTTCGGTGGCGACGGGCCGCTGTGGCTGGCCGGGCTGGAATGGCCGGGGGAGCCCGCGCTCTCCGGGCATTCGGACGGGGACGCGGTCGGCCACGCGATCGTCGACGCGCTGCTCGGCGCCGCCGGGCTCGGCGACATCGGTGAGCACTTCGGCACCGCTCACCCGGAGTACGCGGGGGCGCACGCCGATGTCTTCCTCTCCCGCACCGCGGAGCTCCTGTCGGCGGCGGGATTCATGATCGGCAACGTGTCGGTGCAGTTCCAGGGCAACCGCCCGCGCTTCAGCGGACGACGCGGAGAGGCCGAGGCTGCTCTGTCGGCGGCGCTCGGGGGCGCTCCGGTGGCCGTGACGGCCACGACGACCGACGGCCTCGGCTTCCCCGGACGGGGCGAGGGGATCGCGGTCACGGCCGTCGCAATCGTCATCCCGCGACCGGAGCAGGGTCTCTCAGCGCCCGCCGAGTAGGCTTGAGCGGTGACTCTCCGCCTCTACGACACCCGCGCACAGCTGCTGCGCGACTTCGTGCCTCTCGATCCCGAGAACATCACGATGTACGTGTGCGGACCCACCGTGCAGTCCGGCCCGCACATCGGCCACGTCCGCGCGGCCCTGAGCTTCGATCTCCTGCGCCGCTGGCTGACGCACCGCCACGGCCGCGTGACGTTCGTGCGCAACGTCACCGACATCGACGACAAGGTGCTCGCCAACGCCACGGACGCCGAGCCGTGGTGGGCGCTCGCCTATCGGATGGAGCAGGAGTTCGCCGCCGCCTACGCCGGCATCGGCATCCTGCCGCCCACGTACGAGCCGCGGGCGACGGCCTCCGTCCCGCAGATGCAGGAGCTCATCGCGCTGCTCATCGACCGGGGCCACGCGTACCCCGCTCCCGACGGGTCGGGCGACGTGTACTTCGATGTGCGCTCCTGGTCGTCCTACGGCGATCTCACCCATCAGTCGGTGGACGCGATGGAGGCGGCGCAAGACGCCGACCCGCGGGGCAAGCGCAACCCCCAGGACTTCGCCCTGTGGAAGGGCGCCAAGCCCGACGAGCCCGCCGATGCGACCTGGGCGTCGCCGTGGGGGCCGGGGCGTCCGGGCTGGCACATCGAGTGCTCGGCCATGGCGAAGCGGTACCTCGGTGCGGAGTTCGACATCCACGGCGGCGGCCTCGACCTGCGGTTCCCTCATCACGAGAACGAGCTCGCGCAGTCGACGGCCGCGGGTGACGGCTTCGCCCGCTACTGGGTGCACAACGGCCTCGTGACCGTCGACGGCCAGAAGATGTCGAAGTCCCTCGGCAACTTCACCCTCGCGCGGGACGTGCTCGCGGAGCGGGACCCGCTGGTCGTGCGCTACGCCCTCGCCGCCGCGCACTACCGGTCGAGCCTCGACCTCTCGGAATCGTCCTGGGCGGAGGCGGACGCCGCGCTCGGTCGCATCCGCTCCTTCCTCGACCGCGCAATCCGCGCGGCCGGCGAGGAGATCGGTGCCAAGGACGCACGGAGCCTGCCCGACGCCTTCGTCGAGGCGATGGACGACGACCTCGGCGTGCCGCAGGCGCTGGCCGTCGTGCACGAGAGCGTTCGAGCAGGGAACTCGGCGCTGGACGCGGGCGACACCGGCACGGCCCTGGACGCGGCGCGGGCGGTGCTCGCCATGACCGGGATCCTCGGTCTGGACCCGCGCACGGAATCCGGCGCCGCCGGGGGCGCGCAGGCAGCAGCGCTGGACGCGCTGGTGCAGGAGATGATCGCGCAGCGCGCCACCGCGCGCGCGGAGAAGGACTGGGCGGCGGCGGATCGCATCCGTGACGCGATCGCCGCCGCAGGAATCACGCTGGAGGACACTCCGGCCGGAACTCATTGGAGTATCGATGGCTAAGCCAGGGCGCCCCGGCGCGAGCAAGGGAAACAAGAAGGGCCCGACCAAGGGCACCGGCGGTCTCGGGCGCAAGGCGCTCGAGGGGCGCGGGCCCACGCCGAAGGCGGAGGACCGCGCGTGGCACCCCGCGGGTAAGCGCAAGGCCGCGGCCGAGCGCTACGCGGCTGCGGGCGGCAAGGGCAAGCCCGGTGGGCGCCCCGCGTCCGGCGGCAACCCGAACCGCAGCGCCCGGTCGAAGGACAACACCACCGACACCGAGACGGTCACCGGCCGCAACTCCGTGCTCGAGGCGCTGCGCGCGAAGATCCCGGCGACGGCGATGTACATCGCGCAGCGCGTCGAGATGGACGACCGCGTCAAGGAGATGCTGTCGATCGCGACCCACCGCGACATCCCGGTGCTCGAGGTCACCCGCCAGGAGCTCGACCGCATGGCCGGCTTCGACGGCGTGCACCAGGGCGTCGCCCTCAAGGTGCCGCCGTACGAGTACGCGCACCCGCAGGACCTCCTGGAGCAGGTCATCGACCGCGGCGAGACGCCGCTGTTCGTCGCCCTCGACGGCATCACGGACCCGCGCAACCTCGGTGCGATCATCCGCTCGACGGCGGCGTTCGGCGGCCACGGCATCATCCTGCCGCAGCGCCGTTCCGCCGGTGTGAACTCCGCGGCGTGGAAGACGAGTGCGGGCGCGGCGGCGCGCATCCCGGTCGCCCTGGCGTCGAACCTCACCACGCAGCTCAAGGAGTTCAAGAAGCAGGGCGTGTTCGTGCTCGGACTCGACGGTGACGGCGACGTCTCGCTGCCCGCGCTGGAGCTGGCGGACCGTCCCGTCGTCATCGTCGTGGGCTCGGAGGGCAAGGGCCTGTCCCGCCTCGTGACCGAGACCTGCGACCAGATCGTCTCCATCCCCATCTCCGCGGCGACCGAGTCGCTGAACGCCGGCATCGCGGCCTCGGTCGCGCTGTACCAGGTCGCGACCGTCCGCGCCGCGGACTGACCGAGAGGAACACGCATGGCCCGCATCATCGTCCTGGGAGGAACCGGCTACGCCGGGCGCCACATCGTCGCGGAGGCGGTGAGCCGCGATCACGCGGTCGTCGCCATCTCGCGCTCGACCCCCGCGGATCCGGTCGCGGGTGCGGCGTACGTGCAGGGGTCCGCGCTCGACCCCGCGACGCTGACCGAGGCGTTCGCGGGTGCCGATGCCGTGGTCTCCGCGCTCTCGCCGCGCGGTGACATGGAGGACCGTGTCCTCGAGGCGCTGACGAACGTGGTCGCGCTGCTCGACGGCACCGAGACCCGGCTCGGGGTCGTGGGCGGCGCGGGCGGCAGCCTCGTCGCGCCCGGTGGCCCCCGACTGTTCGATCAGGGGTTCCCCGAGGAGTACAAGCACGAGGCGCAGGTCGGCATCGACTCGCTCGCGCTCCTGGAGCGCACCGCGGAGAGCCTGGACTGGTTCTTCGTGCACCCTGCCGAGGTCTTCGGGCCGTGGGCCGAGGGGGAGCGCACCGGACACTACCGGGACGGCGGTGACGTCCTCGTCCGCGACGAGGACGGGAAGTCGTACATCTCCGGGGCGGACTTCGCCGTCGCGATCGTCGACGAGATCGAGCAGGGCAACCACCACCGCGAGCGGTTCACGGTCGGCTACTGACGCCGCCCGGCGCGGCGCCGACCGGCGGGCACGGTCTCAGACGAGGTCGCGCCAGTCCACCTCGTCGTCGTCGCCGAGCGCGAGCGTGCCGGTGACGACGGGGAGGCCCATCGTCTCGGTCGGCGGCCCCATGATGGTGGCCTCGTCGCGCCGGTGGCGGAGCACATCGTTGATGTAGCTCGTCAGCACCTCCGCGAGGGCGACCGAGCGTCCCTGCGCCTGCGACAGGTACCAACGGTGCTCGAGCACCTGGTGGAACACCTCGGCCGGCTCCAGCTTGGCGCGCAGGTCGTAGGGGATCGCGCGGACGACGGGCTCGAAGACGCGCGTGAGCCACTCGTGCGCGTACATCTCCTCGTCCGCCCACTGCTTGGTGGAGCGGGCACGGAACTCGTCGAGGTCGTTGAGGAGCCGCCGGGCCTGGTTCTCCTCGACGTCGAGACCGGTGAGGCGGATGAGTCGGCGCTGGTGGTGCCCGGCATCGACGACCTTGGGCTGGATCTCCACGACCGTGCCGTCGGCGGTCGTCGACATCGACATCTCGTCGATGTCGAAGCCGAGGGCGTTGAGCCGCTCGACACGTTCCGTGATGCGCCACGTCTCGGCGGCGGAGAAGGACTCCTGCGCGGTGAGCTCGGCCCAGAGGGAGCGGTAGGACGACACGATGCCGTCCGCGATGGCGACGGCGTCGACCCCATGCTCCAGGCGGCCGCCCGCGGCGAGGTCCATGATCTCCCCGGCGATGTTCGTGCGCGCGAGGTCCAGGTCGTAGGCGCGCTGACCGTCGGTGAGGCCCTCTTCGTGCAGCTCGCCGGTCTCCGCGTCGACGAGGTACGCCGCGAACGCCCCGGCATCCCGGCGGAACAGCGTGTTCGAGAGCGAGACGTCTCCCCAGTAGAAGCCCACGTTGTGCAGACGCACGAGCAGCAGGGCGAGCGCGTCGACGAGGCGCGTGGCCGTGTCCGGGCGGAGCACCCGGGTGAAGAGGGCCCGGTACGGCATCGAGAAGCGCAGATGCGAGGTGACCAGCGCCGCGGGGAGCGGCGCCCCCGACGAGTCGGTGCGCCCCGCGATCACCGCGACGCGCTCCACGCACGGCACGTCGAGTCGCGACAGGTTGCCGAGCATCTCGTACTCCCGGCGCGCCATCTCGGTCGTCGTCTCCTTCACCGCCACCACGCGCCCGGAGAGATCCGCGAAGCGCACGAGGTGGCGGGAGAGGCCCTTGGGCAGCGAGACGATGTGCTCGGAGGGCCACTTCTCCAGAGGTGTCGACCAGGGCAGAGCGAGCAGACCGGGGTCGACCGTCTTGGCGGTGATCCGGAGGGATTCCTGCATGGGGGCTCCTGAGGGTGCCGGGGAAACGACGCGGCGCGGGCGACCGAAGTCAGCCCGCGCCGCGGTGGAGTGTCCGATCAGGCCGAGACGACCGGCTTGTCGTTCAGGCGGTCGCCCGACTCGAGGTCGAACGCGTGCACGTGACCCGGGTTCGCGGCAAGGGTGACGGTCTCCCCGGCGTTCGGGTGGTTGCGGCCGTCGACGCGGGCGACGAGGTCGGTGCGCTTGCCGTTGATCTCCGTGTGGCCGTAGAGGTAGCCGTCGGCGCCGAGCTCCTCGACGAGGTCGACGACGACCGAGAGGCCGCGACCGTCGGCCGGGCCGACCGTGATGTCCTCGGGGCGGACGCCGACCGTGACCTGCGAGCCCGACGCGCGGCCGACCGTGTCGCGGTCCAGCGGCACGACCTCGGTGCCGAACTGCACGCCGCCGTCGGCGAGGTCGGCGCTGAACAGGTTCATCGCGGGGGAGCCGATGAAGCCGGCCACGAACACGTTGTTCGGCTTCTCGTACAGGTCGCGCGGGGAGCCGACCTGCTGGAGCAGACCGTCCTTGAGCACGGCGATGCGGTCACCCATCGTGAGCGCCTCGGTCTGGTCGTGCGTGACGTAGACCGTGGTGACGCCGAGACGACGCTGCAGCGACGCGATCTGCGTGCGGGTCTGGACGCGGAGCTTGGCGTCGAGGTTCGACAGCGGCTCGTCCATGAGGAAGACCTGGGGCTGACGCACGATGGCGCGACCCATGGCGACACGCTGACGCTGACCACCGGAGAGGGCCTTCGGCTTGCGGGTGAGGTACTGCTCCAGGTCGAGGAGCTTCGCGGCCTCGAGGACGCGCGCGGCGCGCTCCTCCTTGCCGACGCCGGCGATCTTGAGCGCGAAGCCCATGTTCTCCGCGACGGTCATGTGCGGGTACAGCGCGTAGTTCTGGAACACCATCGCGATGTCGCGGTCCTTCGGCGGCACGTCGGTGACGTCGCGGTCACCGATGAGGATGCGGCCGGAGTTGACCTCTTCGAGGCCGGCGAGCATGCGGAGGGAGGTGGACTTACCGCAACCGGAGGGACCGACCAGGACGAGGAACTCGCCGTCTCCCACCTCGAGGTTGAGCTTGTCGACAGCCGGACGGGTGCCGCCGGGGTACAGGCGGGTGGCCTCGTCGAAAGTCACAGATGCCATCGTGTTTCTCCTTCACCGGCAGGTACGTGCCGGACGATCCGTAGTGAATGAAGCGGCGGAGCGACCCGCCGTGACCCTCCATCGGGTCGGGATCAGTATGGCACGAACGGCCGCACCTGGGTATTTCTCAGCCTCACTGGTTAGCATCGAACCCGGCCGTGCGCAGCGGCGATCACCGCCCGACGGTGGTCGGGGCCAACCCGGACCCCCTGAGACTCAAGAGGAACGATGTCGAGCGACGAAACGCCGAACGTCCCCGCCCCTCGCACTTCGCGCGAGGCCGTGCGGGAGAAGGCACAGAAGGTGCACGCCCAGCAGTCGCGGGCGCGTCTCATGCGACGGATCATCATCGGTGCGGTCGCGATCATCGCGGTCGGTGCGATCGGGACCGCCGTGACGCTCGCCGTGACCTCGCAGACGTCCAAGCCGCAGCTCAGCCCCAGCGGCATGGAGGCGGACGGCGTCGTGGTGACGGACATCGCCTCCGCCGCGATCGCCGGCACCGCGTCCCCCACACCGGACCCCGAGCCCAGTGAGGCCGGCGCCAGCGAGACGCCGTCGCCCGAGCCGTCCGCGGCCGGCGCCGTCGAGGTGCACGTCTACGTCGACTACCTCTCGCCCGACGCGGGCAAGTTCGAGCGCGCCAACGCCCGTCTGCTCGCGCAGTGGATCGAGGACGGCGCCGCGACCGTCAGCTACCACCCGGTCGCTCTGCTCACCGCCAGCTCCAACGGCACGAAGTACTCGCTGCGTTCCGCCGCAGCTGCCGCCTGCGTGGCGACGCACTCGCCGGACCAGTTCTACGCGTTCAACCACGACCTCCTCGACGACCAGCCCGACGTGGGCAGCGACGGGATGTCCGACGAGGAGCTCGCCAATCTCGCGGGCGCCGTCGGCGTGGACAACGCCAAGACCGTGCGCTCCTGCATCCAGGACGGCGACTACGTCAGCTGGGCGAAGGAGGCGACGACCCGCGCGCTCGAGGGGCCGCTCCCCGGCTCCGACGACCTCGTGCTCACCGCCGCCCCGATGATCGTCGTGAACGGCGAGGCGTACGTCGGCGCGCTGGACGACCCGCAGGAGCTGTCGACGTTCGTCATGTCCGTCGCCAGCGAGGCCTACTACGAGTCGACGTCTCCGACGCCCACCCCGACCGCCACCTCGGCGCCGGCGAAGTAGTCCGTCGCGCGTCCCGGCCATCGCTAAGCTGTGATGGCATCCGCCGACTTGGCGCAATTGGTAGCGCACCGTACTTGTAATACGGGGGTTACGGGTTCGAGTCCCGTAGTCGGCTCTCTGACGGACCCCTCCGCGTGATCGCGGCGCCTCTGCGTGCCGCGTTGTCGCGCGCCCGCATATCGCGTATCACTTCGGAGGGTGTTATGTTACTGGGGTGCAGGTGGTCGGCACCCCGCCCCGGCCACCTGCGCATCTTTTCGCCTCACCGCGGGAATGTTCGCGCTGCTCGTCGCGGTTGTCTCGGACATGACCCGCATCGGCTCCAGTGACCTCGACGTCTTCCCTCTCGCCCTCGGCGGCAACGTGTTCGGCTGGACGGCCGACCGCGACGCCTCCTTCGCCGTCCTCGACGCCTTCGTCGACGGGGGTGGCGATTTCATCGATACGGCGGACTCCTACAGTGCGTGGGTGCCCGGCAACGAGGGTGGCGAGAGCGAGACGATCATCGGGGCGTGGCTCGCGGCGCGGAAGCCCCAGGGCGTCGTCGTCGCGACCAAGGTCAGCCAGCACCCCGCCTTCCGCGGTCTCTCGGCGGGGAACGTGCGCCGCGCGGCGGAGGCGTCGCTCGCTCGCCTCGGCGTCGACGAGATCGACCTCTACTACGCCCACTTCGATGACGAGTCCGTGCCGCTGGAGGAGACGGTCGAGGCGTTCGGCGCCCTCGTCACGGACGGGCTCGTGCGGCACGTGGCGGTGTCCAACTACACCGCCGACCGCATCCGGCAGTGGATCGACATCGCGGACCGCCTCGGCGTCGCGCGACCGGTCGCCGTCCAGCCGCACTACAACCTCGTGCACCGCAATGACGTCGAGGACACCATCATCCCCGTCGCCGAGGAGTTCGGGCTGAGCCTCGTGCCGTACTACGCGCTGGCGAGCGGCTTCCTCACCGGCAAGTACCGCTCGACGGACGCCGGGGGAGAGGGGTCTCCGCGGGCCGCCGGCGCCGCGAAGTACGCCACCGAGGCGGGACTTCGGATCATCGACGCGCTCGACGAGATCGGCGGAGCGCACGGCGCCTCGGTCGCCGCGACAGCCCTGGCCTGGCTGCGTGCGCAGCCGACCGTGGTCGCGCCCATCGCGAGTGCCCGGACGGTGGATCAGGTGCCGGATCTGCTCGCCGGAGCGCGGCTGGAGCTGTCGACCGACGAGGTCGAGCGCCTGAACCGCGTGTCGGCCTGGACGCCGCCGCAGGGCTGACCCGCTCTCACCGACCGACGAGGCCGAGCCGGTGCGCGAGGATCACGGCATGGATCCGGTCCCGCGCCCCGAGCTTCGACAGGATCCGCCCGACGTGCGTCTTCACCGTGGACTCGCCGACGTAGAGCGACGCCGCGATCTCGGCGTTCGTGAGCCCCTGGCCGATCGCGATGAACACCTCGCGCTCGCGTTCGGTCAGGGAGCGGTACCCGGCGTCGTCGACCTCGTCGATAGCGCTGGCTCCGAGCTGCGAGCCGACGTGCTCCAACAGCACGCGGGTCACCCGCGGCGCCAGCGCGGCGTCTCCGCGATGGACGGCACGGACGGCGGAGAGCATCTCCTGGCGCTGGGCGTCTTTCAGGAGGAACCCGCTGGCACCGGCCCGGATCGCGCCGAAGGCGTACTCGTCCAGATCGAAGGTCGTGAGGACGAGCACCTTCGTCTCGGGATGCGCGCCGACGATGGCGGTCGTCGCCGCGATCCCGTCGAGCTCCGGCATCCGGATGTCCATGAGCACGAGGTCGGGGGCGAGTGCGGCGCTCTGCGCGATCGCCGCCCTCCCGTCGACGGCCTCCCCGATGACGACGATGTCGGGTTCCGCCTCGAGGACCATGCGGAACCCCAGGCGGATCAGCTCCTGGTCGTCGACCAGGAGCACGCGGATGGGTGATGTCATCTGTTCTCGTCCTCTGTCGGCAGCACGGCGCGAAGGATCCATCGGCCCGCACCGTCCGGCCGCGACTCCAGTGTGCCGTGGACGTGGGCGGCGCGTTCCTGGAGACCCCGGAGACCGAAGCCTCCCTCGCCCGGAGAGCCCGCGACGCCGTCGTTGACGATCTCGACGACCACGGACGCGGGCGTGTACTCGAGTCGCACGGATGCGGCGGTCGCGGTCGGCGCGTGCCGCATCGCGTTCGTCAGCCCCTCCTGTACGATCCGGCCGAGCGCGTGGGCGACGTCGGACGAGACGTCCGCGTGGCCGGTGGTGGCGAGGGTCACCGGATACCCGGTCCGCTGCGCGGCCGCGACGGTCTCCTGCGGGGATGCGGGCGAGACCGGCGCGAGGAGGAGCGGGGCGTCGTCGTCCCGAAGCACCCCGAGCATCGCCCGCATCTGGGTGAGCGCGCTGCGGGCGGTGTCCGCCGCAGAGGTGGCCGCCGCGCGCGCCTGTTCGCGGTCCGGGGTGGCGGCCGCTCCCTCGGACAGCGCCACGACCACGGTCAGGGAGTGCGACACGATGTCGTGCATCTCGCGTGCGATCCGCGCCCGCTCCGCCGCAGCGGCGAGCTGCGCCTGCTGGTCGCGCTCCACGAGGAGCTGCCGGGAGCGGTCGATGACGGCGTCCAGGTAGCGCTTCCGGTTGCCGACGTTCGCGCCGATCAGGGTGCCGATCAGGCCGAGCACGACCGTGCCGAGCAGGGCGTTGACCGCCTCTTGGAGTGTGAAGATGCCGGACCAGAGGAGGAGCCCGGCTCCCGAGGCGCTGGCGGCGACGCCGATGCCGAAAGCTGTCCACGCGGCACGGGTGGAACGGTAGACGGCGAGGGAGTAGCCGGCGAACAGCAGCAGCGGGCTGCTCCCCGGCAGCGCGGTGAACAGGAGGAAGACCTCGAGCAGGATCGCCGCGATCGCCGGGAGCCACGGCTTCCGTCGGCGCCAGAGCAGGGTGGCGGAGGCGGCGACCACGCAGAGCGGCAGCAGGGCGGCGAGCACGAGCCCGACGTGGCCGCGGTCGGCATCGTCGACGCGCGCGGCGGGTGTGATCGTGAGGACGATACAGAGCAGGGTGAGCAGGACGTCGGCGAGGACGGGATGGCGCGCCCAGAAACGCCGGAACAGGCCGGGAGGACGAGGGAGCCGCAGCCCCTCGTCCTCCCGGACCGTGTCCGTTCCGCGTCGCTTCGCCGGCACCCGGTCTCCTACGCGTCGCGCGTGCGAAGGACGGCCCACGCGGCCAGCAGACCGCCGACCACCCAGCAGCCGAGGGTGAGGAAGGCGACCGGCGCATCCAGCGTCGCCGTGTCACCGGGCAGGATCGCGCTCTGCGCGGCGGCGACGGGGAGGTAAGCGGAGGCGTCGATCACCCAGGCCCAGGCCTCTCCCGCCATCGCGAAGAAGCTCGCGACGATCGGCAGGACGAACAGCAGACCGACCGTCGCCGCGATCGCTCCGGCACCCGAGCGCAGGATGAAGCCGAAGGCCACGCCGATCAGCGCGAAGACGGCCATGGCGAGGGAGGCGACCACGATCGGCAGGACGGAGGCCGCGGGGTCCGACCAGTCGATGCGCTGCTCCCGTCCTGCGACCACGGCGGACACGGCGGCCGCCGCGGCGCCGAAGATGACCAGCGACGACAGGAACAGGAAGCCCGCGAGCACGAGGGCCTTCGCCAGCAGCACGGACCCGCGGATCGGGTCGGCGGTCAGCGTCGAGCGGATCATGCCCGTGGAGTACTCGCCGGTGACCGAGATCGCCCCGATGATGCCGGCGAGCAGCATCGTGAACTGGATCGGCATGACGACGGCCTGGATCGGGTCGAACCCGGGGGCATCGATCGCCTGGGCGATGAGGACGGCGATGCCGATCGTCAGCACGGCGGCGATCGCGATGGACCACCACGTCGACCGGAGGGTGATGAGCTTAATCGCCTCGCCGCGCACGGCGCGTGCGAAGGTGAGGCGCCGACCCGAGTCGACGGCAGGGGGCGCGACGGCCGGGGTCGTCACGGCGGGGGCGGCGGTCATGAGAGCTCCTTCGTGCGGTACTCGACGGCGTCGCCGGTGAGGGCGAGGTAGGCCTCTTCGAGGGATCCGGTGGTCGGGGTGAGTTCGTGCAGCGGGATCCCGCGCTCCGCGGCGAGGTCGCCGATGCGGGCTGCCGGGAGCCCCGCGATGTCGAGCAGATCGGGAGCGGCGCTGACGATCTCCACGTCCGGACCGCCCACCGCGGCCACGAGGTCGGTCGGGCGGGGTGTCCGCACGCGCACGCGGTTCGTCGTCCAGGAGCGCACCAGCTCGGCCAGCGGAGCGTCGGCGAGGACCTTGCCCCGTCCCATCACGATGACGTGGTCCGCGGTCTGCGCCATCTCGCTCATGAGGTGACTGGACAGCAGGACCGTCCGGCCCTCGGAGGCGGCATGCCGGACGAACTGGCGCACCCAGCGGACGCCCTCCGGGTCGAGGCCGTTGACCGGCTCGTCGAGGATGAGGGTGTGCGGGTCGCCGAGCAGTGCGGAGGCGATCCCGAGGCGCTGCCCCATGCCGAGGGAGAACTTCCCGGCGCGCTTGCGGGCGACCGCGCCGATGCCGGCGAGCTCGATGACCTCGTCGACGCGCGACGTCGGGATGCCGTGCGTGGCGGCCATGGCCCGGAGGTGGTCGCGTGCGGTCCGTCCGGTGTGCACGGCCTTGGCATCGAGGAGCACGCCGACCTCGGTGAGGGGCGCCCGGAGCTTGCGATACTCCTGGCCGGCGACGGTCGCCCGGCCGGCCGACGGACGGTCCAGCCCGACGATCATGCGCATGGTCGTCGACTTCCCTGCGCCGTTCGGTCCGAGGAAGCCGGTGACGGTCCCCGGCTGCACGGTGAAGGACACGCCGTCGACGGCGGTCTTGTCCCCGAATCTCTTGGTGAGGCCTTCTGCGGTGATCATGGTCCCCACGCTACGGACCGTCGGGGCGCGGCGCGTCCTCCCGGAGGACGATTCCCCGGTGCGGTGCGATCGTCCTCCGGGAGGACGGCGCCGTGGAGGACAGGTGCCCGCGGAGGCTCCGATAGTGTCGAGAGGTGACTCCCGCCCGCCGCCTCCCCGCCCCTCTGGCGCTCGGGGGAGCCGTCGCGATCGGGGTCATGACCGCGATCCAGGCGCGCATCAACGGGGTCCTGGGCGTGCGCGTCGACAACGGCATCGTCGCCGGCTTCCTGTCCTTCGCGGTGGGGCTCGTGGCCCTCGCCGTCGTCATCTCCTTCCTGCCTTCGGCGCGCGGTGGTGCCGCGCGCCTCGGCCGCGGCATCCGCGACCGGAGCATCCCGTTCTGGATGCTCCTCGGCGGAGCCTGCGGCGCTCTCACCGTCTCCACCCAGGGGCTGACGGCGGGCATCCTCGGCGTCTCCCTCTTCACGGTGGGTGTCGTGGCAGGGCAGACCCTGCACGGCCTCGTCCTCGACCGCATCGGCTTCGGGCCGGCGGGCGTCGTGGCCGTGACCCCCGGCCGGGTGATGGGCGGCGTGCTCGCGCTCGCCGCGGTGGGGATCTCCCTCTCGGGTGATGTGCTGGCGACCGCCCCGCTGTGGATGCTGGTGCTGCCCTTCGCCGCCGGTGTCGGCATCGCCTGGCAGGCCGCGACGAACGGTCGGCTGGCCCAGCGCGTGCAGTCGCCGATCGCCGCCACCCTGATGAGCTTCATCGCGGGAACCCTGGTCCTGGCGGTCGCCGCCGGCACCAGCGTCGCCGTGCGGGGGTGGCCGGCCGCGCTGCCGACCGAGCCCTGGCTCTACCTCGGCGGCTTCCTCGGTGCGGGCTACATCCTGCTCGGCGCCTTCATCGTCGCGCACACGGGCGTGCTGCTCATGGGGCTGGGATCGGTGCTCGGGCAGCTCGTGACGTCCGTCGTGATCGACCTGCTCTGGCCGGCGCAGGCGGGACCGGCGCTGTGGCAGGTGATCGCGATGGTCATCGTGGCGGTGGGCTCGGTGCTGGTCGCGGTGCCCTGGCGTCGACGCCGGCTCTAGGAGCGGCTCTTCTTCGCGGCCTTCGCGGCCTTATTCGCCTTCTTCTTCGCCTTCTTGCGGGCCTTCTTCTCGGCCTTCTCGGCCTTCTTCCTCTCGGCCTCCTGCGCCGCCGCCTCGGCTGCCGCGCGCTCCTCCGGAGAGAGCTTCGGCGGCCGGGTGAGAAGCGCGCGGGCGTCGACCGTCTTGCGCCTGCCGGGACTCTTGCCCTCGGGCTTCGCGCCGACGTAGAGCCAGCCGAGGAGCTCCTCGTCGGGGCCCAGCCCGTGCATTCGCGCCACGGGCTCTGAGCGCGTGTAGTGTCCGGTGCGCCAGATGACGCCCCACCCCGCCTCATCGAGCAGCAGGCTCAGCACATGCGCGACGCCGGAGGCCACCGCCTCCTGCTCCCAGCGCGGCACTTTCTCGCTCGGACGGTAGCTCGCGACCACCGCGATGAGGAGCGGAGCCCGCAGCGGCTTCGTCGACGGCTCCGCGTCTCCCTGAGCCTCGGCGATCGCGGCACCGAGCGCCTCGCGGTCCGCGCCGCGCAGCTCGATCAGACGCCAGGGGCGCAGCGAGGAATGGTCGGCGACGCGGCCGGCGGCGCCGACGAGCGTCACCAGCTCCTCGCGCCCCGGGGCGGTGTCGCCGACCTTCGACCAGGACTGCCGTGCGCGGACGGCGTCGAGGGCGCTCACGACTCGTCGGGCGTGAAGTTCAGCGCGATCGAGTTCATGCAGTAGCGGTCACCGGTGGGGGTGCCGAAGCCGTCCGGGAAGACGTGGCCGAGGTGCGAACCGCAGGTCGCGCAGCGGACCTCCGTGCGCACCATGCCGAGACTGTCGTCCTCGAGCAGCTCGACCGCATCCGGCCGGACCGACTCGTAGAAGCTCGGCCAGCCGCAGCCCGAGTCGAACTTGGTGCCGCTCTTGAAGAGCTCCGCACCGCAGGCGCCGCAGGTGTAGAGGCCGGCGCGCTCCTCATCGAGCAGCTCACCCGTCCAGGCGCGCTCGGTCGCCGCCTGGCGCAGCACGGCGTACTGCTCTTCGCCGAGCTCGTCGCGCCACTCGTCTTCGGTCTTGTTCACGCTGTAGGGCATCGTGTCCTCCTGAGTCCTCTCCATTCTCTCTCGTGCGGAGCGCCGGTGGCGCTTCGCGTCAGAATGGACGCATGACCGACGCCGTGCAGGAGCGCTATGCCCGATTCGCGGCGACGGAGGCTCCTGGGCGCAGCGCGCTGTACGCGGAGTGGGCGGCCGGGGTCGCCGCCGACCCGGAGATCAGGGAGCTTCTGCGACGGATCCCGCCGACCCGACGCCAGCCGCCCCTCGTCTTCGCCGTGTCCCGCCTGCTCGGCGCCGGTCACGGACCGTACCGGGAGTGGCGTGAGTTCGTCCTCGCGCAGGCTGACCGGCTCGTCGCCGAGTGCACCCGGCGCGCCTTGCAGACCAACGAACCTCTGCGGACCGCCGCTCTGCTGCCCGTGCTCTCCGAGATCGACGGGCCGATCGCACTGCTGGAGATCGGCGCCGCGGCGGGCCTGTGCCTCTACCCCGATCGCTACTCGTTCCGCTTCACCGACGGAGAAGGACGCGTCCGCCGCGCCCTCGATCCGCTCGACGGCCCCTCGACGGTGCTGCTGGAGAGCACCGTGTCCGGAGACCTGCCGCCGCTGCGCCTGCCCGAGGTCGTGTGGCGCGCGGGTATCGACCTCGCCCCGCTGGACGCGGCGGCCGCCGACGACCGGCGCTGGCTCCGCGCACTCGTGTGGCCGGGGGAGGAGGGGAGGGAGCAGCGCATCACCGCCGCGCTCGACATCGTCGCCGCCGACCCTCCGCTCCTCGTCGCCGGCGACGCGGCCGCCCACCTGGACCATCTGGCGGCGTCGGCTCCGGCGGACGCCACTCTGGTCATCACGACCCCGGGGGTGCTGGTGCACATCCCGCGGGCGGAGCGGTCGGAGCTCATCGCGACGATCGCGGGACTGCCGGCGCACTGGGTCACGATCGACCCTCCCGGCCTCCTCGACGTGTGGGAGCTACCGGTCGCCGCCGAGACCTGGCCGGGCTTCGTCGTCGCGCACGACGGCCGCGTGCGCGCCGCCGCGGATCCGCTCGGCGCGTGGTGGGAGTGGCGCGCCGGGGATCGCCGTCCGACGACCTAATCTGAGGGCATGTCCGCAGACCACCTCACGGAGCGCGATCGCGCGATCCTCGCCCTGGAGGCCGCCTGGCCCCGCCACGGCGGCATGAAGGAGGAGGTCATCCGCAGCAGGCTCGGCATGAGCGCGGCGCGGTACTACCAGCTGCTCGGGCGGCTGATCGACTCCGAGGCCGCGCTCGAGTTCGACCCGATGCTCGTGCGGCGGCTGCGTCGGCTCCGCGACGCCCGCGGCGCCAGACGGGCCGCGCGGATCCCCGGCTTCACCGGCTGAGCGGACGCCGACCGCATGGATCGGGCCCGTCGCGGACCGGTTTGCCAGGGACGTGCCGCTAGCATCGAGGGGTGTCCAAGCCCCCCCGTGACCGTTTCGACGAGGTCCCCCGTTCCACCGGACGCGTAGGAGCGCACCGCGCCGAAGCCCCGGGCATGAACGGCTGGGTCGTGCTGCTGTGGTCGTTCGTCGCCGCCCTCGTGCTCATCATCGCCGGCATCTTCGGCGCCCTGGCCGTCATGGGGCGGATCGAGCTGTTCCCCGATGCCGCGCCGTCCGCGGTCGCCACGCCGGAGGAGACCGGGGTGATCGACCCGACCTACTCGGTGCTGATCCTCAACGCGACCCCGGACAACGGCCTCGACGACCAGATGCGCGACACCCTCATCAACGCCGGCTGGGCGGCGGACACGGTGCTCGCCAGCGACAGCGAGAGCGACGACTTCGCCACGACGACCGTCTACTACGTCAGCGCCGAGGACGAGGAGGCGGCCATGGGCCTCGCCGGCGTCGTCGGCGGTGCCGAAGTGCAGCAGAGCGATTACTACGCGGGTCAGACCGAGGACGGCCAGAAGCAGCTCACGATCGTGATCGGCGTCGACCGGGCCGCGTCGGTGCCCGAGACTCCCGCGCCCTGACGCCCGTCTCCCTCTCGGATCGCACGGCTTGCACTCGATGGTGTCGAGTGCCAGAATGGCGTTAGCACTCTCTCACTCTGAGTGCTAAACCCACCGTCTACGTCCAGGAGGGACGACAAAACTCATGGCAAAGATCATCGCCTTCGATGAGGAGGCCCGCCGCGGCCTCGAGCGTGGCCTCAACATCCTCGCCGACGCGGTCAAGGTGACCCTCGGCCCGCGTGGTCGCAACGTCGTGCTCGAGAAGAAGTGGGGCGCCCCCACGATCACGAACGACGGTGTCTCCATCGCCAAGGAGATCGAGCTGGACGACCCGTACGAGAAGATCGGCGCGGAGCTCGTCAAGGAGGTCGCCAAGAAGACCGACGACGTCGCCGGTGACGGCACGACGACCGCCACGGTCCTCGCCCAGGCCCTGGTCCGCGAAGGCCTGCGCAACGTCGCGGCCGGTGCCGACCCCATCTCCCTCAAGCGCGGCATCGAGAAGGCCGTCGCCGCGATCACCGAGGAGCTGCTGAGCACGGCGAAGGAGATCGACTCCAAGGAGCAGATCGCCGCGACCGCCTCCATCTCCGCCGCCGACCCCGCGATCGGCGAGCTCATCGCCGAGGCCATCGACAAGGTCGGCAAGGAGGGCGTCGTCACCGTCGAGGAGTCGCAGACCTTCGGCACCGAGCTCGAGCTCACCGAGGGCATGCGCTTCGACAAGGGCTACCTGAACCCGTACTTCGTCACGGACCCGGAGCGCCAGGAAGCCGTCTTCGAGGACCCGTACATCCTCATCGCGAACCAGAAGGTCTCCAACATCAAGGACCTCCTGCCGATCGTCGACAAGGTGATCCAGGACGGCAAGGAGCTCGTCATCATCGCCGAGGACGTCGAGGGCGAGGCTCTCGCGACGCTCGTGCTGAACAAGCTCAAGGGCATCTTCAAGTCGGTCGCCGTCAAGGCTCCCGGCTTCGGCGACCGTCGCAAGGCGCAGCTGCAGGACATCGCGATCCTCACGGGCGGCCAGGTCATCACCGAAGAGGTGGGCCTGAAGCTCGAGAACGCCACGCTCGACCTGCTCGGCCGTGCGCGTAAGGTCATCGTCACCAAGGACGAGACCACGATCGTCGAGGGTGCCGGTGAGGCCGACCAGATCGAGGGTCGCGTCACGCAGATCCGTCGCGAGATCGAGAACACCGACAGCGACTACGACCGCGAGAAGCTGCAGGAGCGCCTGGCGAAGCTCGCCGGTGGCGTGGCCGTCATCAAGGCCGGTGCGGCGACCGAGGTCGAGCTCAAGGAGCGCAAGCACCGCATCGAGGACGCCGTCCGCAACGCGAAGGCAGCCGTCGAGGAGGGCATCGTCCCCGGTGGTGGCGTCGCGCTCATCCAGTCCGGCACGAAGGCGCTCGACGCTCTCTCGCTCGAGGGCGACGAGGCGACCGGTGCGAACATCGTGCGCGTCGCGATCGAGGCTCCGCTGAAGCAGATCGCGTTGAACGCCGGTCTCGAGCCGGGCGTCGTCGCCAACAAGGTCTCCGAGCTCCCCGCGGGCCAGGGCCTGAACGCCGCCAGCGGCGAGTACGGCGACATGTTCGCACAGGGCATCATCGACCCGGCGAAGGTCACGCGTTCCGCGCTGCAGAACGCCGCGTCGATCGCCGGCCTGTTCCTCACGACCGAGGCCGTCGTCGCCGACAAGCCCGAGAAGGCTGCTGCTCCCGCGGGTGACCCCACGGGCGGCATGGACTTCTGATCCTCTGAGAGGTTCAGAGACCCCGTCTCACGCAGAAAGCCCCCGGCTCCGGCCGGGGGCTTTCTGCGTCCCTCAGCGGAAGAGGCTCGCCGAGTACTGATCCGCTTCGGCGTACTGGGTGGCCACGGCGCCGAGCGATGTGCCGATACCGTCCAGGACGAGCTCGACGTGCTGCTGGGCGCCCTGCCACTCCTCGGCGCAGCTCTGGAAGGCGGCCGAGGCGGTGCCGACCCACGCGGTCTGCAGGTGCCGGAGCTGAGACATGAGCGTGGCGGATTCAGCGCGCAGGCGCTCGATGGTGGCGCGGGTCGCGGCTTCTGCCGCGTGGACGGCGTCGGTGTCGACGGTGAAGACGGTCATGGGATCTCCCTTCGAGGAAGCTCCGACGGTACGGGGGGCTGCAGCGCCGTCGAAGAGGCGAGCCCGCATCCGGTGCGGAAGCCGGGAGAAGGTGCGCTCCGCGAGAGGTCTGTGCAGGAGCGAGTGCCTACGGGAGGTCGTCGAGCCGCTCCAGCGGCTGCGTGTCCTCGAGGAGATGCTCCGGGGTCGAGCGCGCGGGGGCGAGCGGGAGCGTGACGGTGAAGGTGGCGCCGCCTCCCGGGCTCTCCGACACCGCGATGTCGCCGTTGAGCGCCTTGAGGATGGAGGCGACGATCGCCAGTCCCAGGCCGGAGCCGCCGGTCTCCCGCGCGCGGGAGGTGTCGGCTCGCCAGAACCGCTCGAAGATCTGCTCCCGGATCTGCGGCGGGACACCCTCGCCGTGGTCGACGATCGAGATGCTCGCGGTGCCCGCCGTGCGGTCGGAATCCACGACGATCTCGATCGGGCTGTCCTCGGGGGAGAAGCGGCGGGCGTTGCCCAGGAGGTTCGTGACGACCTGACGGACCTTGTTCTCCTCGCCGAGCACGATCGGCGGTGTCCGCACCGGGATGTCGGCCACCTCGGTGAAGTCGATGGCCGGCGGCTGCTCCTGCGGCCGCGCGCGGCGACGAAGGCGCGACAGGGTGGCGCGGGGGCGCGGCTTCGGCGCGGGCTCCGGGGCGATGGGCACCACCGGCGTGCGGATGGGTGTGGTCGGGACGTTCTCGAGCGTGCGGTCGATCACGGAGATCGTGCGGCCCGGAGCTGCGGCCCGCACGTCGAGGGCGGCATCGCGCGCGATGGGGCGGAGGTCGAGCGGGACGATCTGCGGCTCGCGCTCCTCGTCGAGTCGGGCGAGCGCGAGGAGGTCCTCCACGAGGACGCCCATGCGGATCGCCTCCTTCTCGATGCGCTCCATCGCCCTGGCGGTGTCCTCCTCGCCCTTGATCGCGCCCATGCGATACAGCTCGGCATAGCCGCGGACGCTGACGAGCGGAGTGCGCAGCTCGTGGCTGGCGTCGCCGATGAAGCGTCGCATGTGCTGGACGGTGCGATCGCGCTGGGCCAGGGAGCGATCCACCCGGTCGAGCATCGTGTTGATGGCCGCGTTCAGGCGTCCGACCTCGGTGGTCGGCTCCAGGTCGGTGAGCCGCTGCCGGAAGTCGCCGGCGGCGATCGACATGGCGGTCTGCTCGACCTGCCCGAGCCGGCGGAACGTCAGCGTCACGAGGCCGCGGGTGAGCAGAGCCGCGACGAGGATCGTGATGAGGGCGATGGTGATGTAGATCCCGAAGTACTGGCTGATGATGCGGTCGGCCTCGGCGAGGGGGAGCGCCACCATCTGGATGCTCAGCGGGTCGCCCTCCTGCTGCACGACGGCCGCGGCGGCGTGGTAGACCCGGCCGTCCGTGTCCTCGAGGGCGAGCACCTGATCCTCGTTCGCCTGGGCGTCCGACAGGGAGTACTCCGCGGGGAAGACCGGGGCACGACCGGAGGCGCTGGGGGCCGTCGCACGCAGGGCGCCCTCCGCATCGTAGATCGCGAAGGAGAAGTCGCGGGGCTTCTCGTCCCGCGGGGTGTACGTGGTGACGCCGTCGATGGTCGTGGTGTCGAAGTACCGGTCGACGAGGTCGCTGGTCACCAGTGCCGGAAGCTGCGCGTTGATGTTCTCGACCAGGGCGTTCCGCAGCAGCGGCACCGTCCCGATCCCGGCGACGAGGAGACCGAGGGCGAGCACGGCGACCGTGACGCCGGTGACCTTGGCGCGGAGGCTGATGCGCCGCCACCAGGCGGTGACCGCATCCGGCTTGTGCGCCATGCGGTCCTCCCTCGTGCGGCGGCGATGCCGTCCGGGGACGGCGGGTGCGGGCTCGACGGTCTCAGACCGTCTTGCCCACCTTGAGCATGTACCCGAAGCCGCGCTTCGTCTGGATCAGCGACTCCTCCGTGTGCGGATCGATCTTGCGACGCAGGTACGAGATGTAGCTCTCGACGATGCCGGCGTCGCCGTTGAAGTCGTACTCCCAGACGTGGTCGAGGATCTGCGCCTTCGACAGCACCCGGTTCGGGTTCAGCATGAGGTAGCGGAGGAGCTTGAACTCGGTCGGGCTCAGGTCGATCGGCTCCTTGCCGACGTGCACGTCGTGCGTGTCCTGGTCCATGGAGAGCTCGCCGGCGCGGATGATCGACTCCTCGTCGGCCTGCATCGTGCGGCGGAGGATGGCCTGGGCCCTGGCGACGATCTCGTCCAGGCTGAACGGCTTGGTGACGTAGTCGTCGCCGCCGGCGTTCAGGCCCTCGATCTTGTCCTCCGTGCCGTCCTTGGCCGTGAGGAAGAGGATGGGGGCGGTGAATCCGGCGCCGCGGAGGCGCTTGGTCACGCTGAACCCGTTCATGTCGGGGAGCATGACGTCGAGGATGATGAGGTCCGGCTCCTCCTCGAGGACGGCGGAGATCGTGGCGGCGCCGTTGGCCACCGTCTTCACCTGGAACCCGGCGAAGCTGAGACCCGTGGAGAGCAGGTCGCGGATGTTGGGCTCGTCGTCGACGACCAGGATGCGCGCAGCAGTCATGACCCCATTATGGTGACTTCGGCCATGCGCGGGCTGATTATCCTGCGGAACGGCGTGGATGCGGTCGATCCGTCGGCGGGTGGATGTGCCGCACAGGCGGCCCGGGGGAGGATCGAGGCATGAGTTCGATCGAGGACGCCACCGCCGCCCCCGTCACCCCGTCCGCGCCGTCCCCGGAGGTGTCCGAGCGCGGGCTCGAGTACCACCGTCTGGCGCTCCTCCGCCCGCGCCCCCGGTGGTGGAAGCCGCTGCTCACCGGCCTCCTCGGCATCGCGTTCTACCTCGCGATCCTCGTGCTCGTCGTCGTGCCGCTCGTGGTCGTGTCGGCCCTGGTGCCCGGGTGGGGCGCCGAGCTGCAGATGCTGTTCCGGACCACCGCGTACTTCCAGCTGGACCGTCCGTGGCTCCTCGTGGCGCTCGTGCTCCCGCTCATCCTCATGATCCCCGCCCTGCTCCTCGCCTCGCGGGTCGTTCAAGGGCGAGGCGTCGGGCTCCTGTCGTCGGTCACCGGGCGGCTGCGGATGGACTGGCTCGGTCGGACCTTCGGGCTGGCGTCCGCGGTGTTCGTCGTCTACTTCGCCGTGGTGCTCGGCTGGTCGGCGGCCCTCGGCGATGCGGTGACACCGGACTTCTCCCACCCCGGGCTCCTGCTCATGGTGGTGCTCCTGCTCGTGCTGATCCCGTTCCAGGCCGCCGCGGAGGAGTACGTCTTCCGCGGCTATCTCATGCAGCTCGTCGGGACCTGGCTCCGGCACCCCGCCTTCGCGATCCTGCTGCCGGTGCCGCTGTTCGTGCTGGGGCACGGCTACGACGTGTGGGGTGCGGCGAGCGTCGGCCTCTTCGCCGTCGTCGCCGCCTGGCTCACGTGGCGGACGGGCGGGCTGGAGGCGGCGATCGCGCTGCACATCGTGAACAACCTGATGATCTTCCTGCTCGGCTCCGTCGCCGTGGTCGATGCGAACGCCACCTCGGGGTCGCCGGTGGATCTCCTCGGCTCGGCCGCGGCGATGCTCGTCTTCGCCGTCGTCGCAGACCGCTGGGCGCGCCGGAGAGGGATCACCCGGACCGCGTCGCCCGCCGCCGTCGCCCGCGGGACGCATCTCCTCCCGGGGAGGATGCACGGCTGAGCGCCGCGATCCTGTTCAGGCGGCGATCGCCTCGGCGTCCATGATCGTGTAGCTGTACCCCTGCTCCGCGAGGAACCGCTGCCGGTTCTGCGCGTAGTCCTGGTCGATTGTGTCGCGGGCCACGAGCGTGTAGAAGCTCGCCGTGTGGCCGGACTGCTTGGGGCGGAGGAGTCGCCCGAGCCGCTGGGCCTCCTCCTGCCGGGAGCCGAACGAGCCGGACACCTGGATGGCGACCGACGCCTCGGGGAGGTCGATGGAGAAGTTCGCGACCTTCGACACCACGAGCAGCGAGATGTCGCCCTCCCGGAACGCCCGGTACAGCTCCTCGCGCTCCTCGACCGGGGTGGATCCGGTGATCTGCGGGGCGTCGAGCGCCTGCGAGAGCGCGTCGAGCTGGTCGAGGTACTGACCGATGACCAGGATCTGCTCGCCCTGGTGGGCCGCGATCAGCTCGCGCACCGCATCGATCTTCGCCGGTGCGGAGGCCGCGAGCCGGTAGCGCTCGTCGTCGGTCGCCGCCGCGTACTCCAGGCGGTCCGCCGGGGGGAGGTCGACCCGCACCTCGAAGCAGGCGGCGGGGGAGATGAACCCCTGCGCCTCGATCTGCTTCCAGGGGGCATCGAAGCGCTTGGGGCCGATGAGACTGAACACGTCGCCCTCGCGGCCGTCCTCGCGGACCAGGGTCGCGGTGAGGCCGATCCGGCGCCGCGCCTGCAGGTCGGCGGTGAGCTTGAACACCGGGGCGGGCAGCAGGTGCACCTCGTCGTACACGATGAGGCCCCAGTCCAGGGCGTCGAGGAGCGCGAGGTGCGCGTACTCGCCCTTCCGCTTCGCCGTGAGGATCTGGTACGTCGCGATCGTGACGGGCTTGACCTCCTTGGCCTGCCCGGAGTACTCGCCGATCTCCTCGGGCGTGAGGCTGGTGCGCTTGAGCAGCTCGTCCCGCCACTGCCGTGCGGACACGGTGTTCGTCACGAGGATGAGCGTCGTGGTCTTCGTGGCGGCCATGGCCCCCGCGCCGACGATGGTCTTTCCCGCCCCGCAGGGGAGGACCACCACGCCGGAGCCGTCCTTGGAGAAGGCATCGACCGCGTCCTGCTGGTACGGGCGGATGGTCCATCCGTCCTCGGCCAGCTCGATCTCGTGGGGTGTGCCGGGGGTGTAACCGGCCAGGTCTTCGGCCGGCCAGCCGATCTTCAGCAGCTCCTGCTTGATCTGGCCGCGGGCCCATGCGTCGACGACGAAGGTCTCCGGCGTGGGGTGCCCGATGAGCAGCGGCTGGATGCGCTTGTTGTTCGCGACCTGGGCCAGCACAGCGGGGTCGGTCGAACGCAGGATGAGCACGCCCTCGTCGTCGCGCTCGATGACCAGGCGCCCGTACCGGTTGACCGTCTCGCGCAGGTCGACCGCGACGGAGGGCGGCACGGGGAAGCGCGACCAGCGGTCGAGCGTCTCCAGCATGTCGTCGGCGGTGTGCCCGGCCGCGCGGGCGTTCCACAGACCCAGGCGCGTGATGCGGTAGGTGTGGATGTGCTCGGGGGCGCGCTCCAGCTCGGCGAAGATCGCGAGCTCGTGACGGGCGCTCTCGGCGTCGGCGTGGGCGACCTCGAGGAGCACGGTGCGGTCGCTCTGGACGATCAGGGGGCCATCAGACATAGCTGACCAGTCTACCGGCCCCTGGCCGCACGGGGCCTAGGTCGGGACGACGGTCGCGGCGCGGATGCTCGACACCGGCAGGGTGCGCTCGACATCGGCCGCCCTGTCCCTGCCGCGCAGCCGACCACCGCCGATCCCGGTGGCTTCGAGGAGGAGATCCCTGGTGGATCCGTCCGGCATGCCGACCGTCACCCGCAGCACGGCCTTCGCGCGCACCGCCGCCTCCAGCTCCCTGTCCAGCCACGCGGCGTCCGCGTCGGGGCCCTGGTGCTCGCGCAGCCGGGCGATCAGCGGTCCGTAGTCGGGGGCGGGAGCGTGGTCGGGAACGGCGGCCGGATGGCGCGTGCGCACCGCGACGGTCCCGTCGCGATCGACGAGGGTCGCCGGATACCGGGCATCCGTCAGCGCCCAGTACACCGTGTCCTGCCCGACCTTGGTGGTCAGCGAGCCGACGTGCGCGGTGAGTCCGAGAGGGCGGAGCGACTGGTCGACCGCCATGGCCTCGAGGAGGTGCGCGTCCGTGCTCTCCACCCGGGTGCGCCCCGTCTCGTCGTCCACGGAGACCCGCACGAGTCCGTGGCGCTGGCCGGTCTGCGCGACGAGGTAGCCGAGGGGCTGGGGGATGCCCGTGAGCGAGAGACCGCCGAGGAACTCCAGGATCGAGGCCTCGTCCTCTCCCGCGGCGAAGGCGTGCGCCACCGACTCCGCGGTGAACCGGTACGACGAGGCCTGGGAGGCCGACTCCCGGCGGGCCATGGTGCGCAGGCGCACGTCCAGCGCGGGCTGCAGAGGACCGGGGGCGATCGCGGTGAGGTCGTTCTGGAGGAAGATCCGGTCCACCTCTGCGGGCAGGAGCGCGGCGAGGGCGGAGGGGTCAGCCGCCGCGCCGCGCCGCAGGGCCTCGGACCAGGCGGGTTCGGAGCCGTCCTCCGCGACCAGACCGAGGAGCCGGGCGCCTTCGAGCTGCCGCGCCGCGTCTTCCGGCCAGGCCGGGTCCCAGGGGTGGGCGCGGTGCCACTGCGTGAGCGGGAGCCACCCTCCCGGCTCCGTGCGCACACCGCGGGGCAGCGCGTCGCGGAAGGCCGTGGCCAGCACGCTCCAGCGTGCGATCGCGGGAGAGCGCAACCACTCCTCCGCGGCGGCCGTCGTGCGCAGCAGTCGATCGCTCGGCGTCGCGAGCCCGGCGCGGACGGCGAGGGTCACCAGAGGATCGACGCTCTCGACGGGGAGGCCGGCGTCGGCGAGCTGGCGTTTCTGCCCCGCGCTCACGGCGCCGCCCATGAGCAGCGCGAAGGGCTGATCCCTGGCGAGGAGGAGGATGTCGGCCACCGCGCCGACGGTGGTGAAGGCGCGTTCGGCGGCGTGTGCGGCCACGGACTCCGTGGAGGCCGGCGCCGCCGTCTCGTCCGGCACCGCGGGGCGGGTCTTCCCGGCGACCGCTTCCGCCACCGGCGGGTGCGGGGTGCCGTCGGGGCGGAGGAGGGCGAGGGCGATCAGGCGCTCCCGCTCGGCGCCGACGACGCTCCCGGAGGCGGCATCGAGAAGCGCCGTGGCCTCGGCGGCGGTCAGAGCGGGCAGCACTCGGGCGATCGAGGACGGCTCCAGCAGCGCCTCCGCGGCGTCGAAGAAGTCCTGCCATCCGGCATCCGGACGGACGCCCCGTGCGCTCAGCAGCGCCGTCAGCTCGTCATCGCTCGCCGCAGCCAGGTGATCGGCCAGCGGGCGTGCGTGCGTGCTCATCGGTGCGGCCTCACCGACGCGACTCTGCGCGGCCCTTCCGCACGAAGCTCATCACCAGCAGCACGATGATCATGACGAATGCGAGCGGCAGACCCCAGTAGGGGATCGCGGCTATCACGGGCCACAGTCCTTCGCCGAAGGCCGCCCGGTCCATGCCCAGCGCCGTGCCGATGATGATGACGAAGAAGCAGATCACCGCCGCCGCGGCGATGCCGAGCGCGGTGAACGCCAGGATGCGGTCGATCCGACCGATGGGGACCTCCGGTCCACGGCTCTGCGTACTCATCCGCCCCAGCCTACTCGCACGCCGGGAAGCCGCTCCGATCCGCCCGTGACCGGTAGGCTGGGGGCACGCGCACGAGCGCGTCCCGTTCTGCATTTCGATCCCAGCGAGGTTCTCCCATGCCCACCGGCAAGGTCAGGTTCTACGACGAAGACAAGGGTTTCGGCTTCATCGCCAGCGATGACGGCCAGGACGTCTTCCTGCACGCCTCCGCGATGCCCGCCGGCACCGCGGTGAAGGCGGGTGCGCGCGTGGAGTTCGGCGTGGCCGACGGCAAGCGCGGCCTCCAGGCGCTGTCGGTGCGCGTGCTCGAAGCGCCGCCCAGCCTGGCGAAGGCCAAGCGCAAGCCCGCCGACGACATGGCCATCATCATCGAGGATCTCGTGAAGCTCCTCGACGGCATCGGCGGCGATCTGCGCCGCGGCCGCTACCCCTCCTCCAGCCACGGTCGCAAGATCGCGGCCGTCCTGCGCAAGGTCGCCGATGACCTCGAAGCCTGACGCCGACGCGCGTCTCGTCGAGGCGCACGACCTCGCGCTCTCCGCTCTGCGCGAGATCACACCTGCCGCCACGATCGGCCCGGCTGCCGGGTTCATCCCGGAGGACGACGGATCCGTCTCCCTCCGCTTCGAGAACCGGCTCCCCGGCTACCCCGGCTGGTACTGGACCGTGACGGTCGCCCGCGTGGACGACGAGGAGCCCACCGTCCTCGAGGTCGAGCTGCTCCCCGGCGACGGCGCGCTGCTCGCTCCGGAATGGGTGCCGTGGGCGGAGCGCCTGGCCGAGTACCGCGCGCACCAGGCCGAGCTGGCCGAGGCGGCGGCCGGCGGCGGAGACGACGAGGCCGACACGGACGACGAGAACGCCGACGGCGAGCTCGACGACGACGGCATCGACGATGACGAGCTCGACGAGGACGGCTCCGACATCCTCCACGCCGGCGACCTCGACGGGGTGGACATCGATGAGCTCGACGACTCCGAGGACGACGCGTCCGACGAGGACGACGAGCCCGAGGACGACGAAGCCGAGGACGACGAGGCAGACGGCTCTGAGGACGACGACGCCGACGCCCGCGATGCGGACGCCGGCGACGAAGAGGAGTGAGCCGGGCGATCAGCCGCCGAGGTTCTCCTGCACGAAGTCGATGGCACGGATGAGCTGACGCACGTCGTCCGGCTCGATCGAGACGAAGGTCGCCACCCGCAGCTGGTTGCGGCCGAGCTTGCGGTACGGCTCGGTGTCGACGATGCCGTTCGCGCGCAGCGCCTTCGCGATCGCCGCGGCGTCGACGCTGTCGTCGAAGTCGATGGTCGCGACGACGGGCGAGCGGTGCGCCGGATCGCTGACGAAGGGCGTCGCCACGGCCGAGGCCTCGGCCCAGTCGTACAGCACCGAGGAGGACTCGGCCGTACGTGCCGCAGCCCAGCCGAGCCCGCCGTTGTCGAGGATCCAGCGCAGCTGGTCGTCCAGGAGCAGCAGCGTCGTGAGGGCGGGGGTGTTGAGCGTCTGGTTGAGCCGGGAGTTGTCCACCGCCTGCTTCAGGCTCAGGAACTCCGGGATGTACCGCCCGGAGGCGGCGATCCGCTCGATGCGGTCGATCGCGGCGGGGGAGACCGCGGCGAACCAGAGACCGCCGTCGGAGCCGAGGTTCTTCTGCGGGGCGAAGTAGTAGACGTCGGCCTGCGCGATGTCGAGGTCGATGCCGCCCGCGGCGCTCGTCGCGTCGATCACCGTGAGCGCCCCTTCCGCGTGGACGCGCTCGATCGGCGCGGCCACGCCGGTGGAGGTCTCGTTGTGCGGCCAGGCGTACACGTCCACACCCTCGACGAGCTCGGCGGCGCTGCGCGACCCGGGCTCGGCGGAGCGGACGTCGGGAGCCTCCAGCCAGGGAGCGGCGGCGGCCTTGGCGAACTTGCCTCCGAACTCGCCGAACACGAGGTTCTGGCTGCGGCGCTCGATGAGGCCGAAGGCGGCGGCGTCCCAGAACGCGGTCGACCCGCCGTTGCCCAGGATGATCTCGTAGCCCTCCGGCAGACGGAAGAGCGCGGCGAGCTGCTCGCGGACGCTGCCGACGAGGTTCTTCACGGGCGCCTGACGATGCGAGGTCCCCAGGATCGAGGCACCCGTCGTGACGAGCGACTCGAGCTGCGCACCGCGCACCTTCGAGGGGCCGCAGCCGAAGCGGCCGTCAGTGGGCAGGAGGTCACGGGGAATCTCGATCGCCATGGCTAGATTCTAGGGGGATCGCGCCGCCGTTCCTCCTGCCTGCGCCCCGTCCGATGTCGCCGGAGGAATGTAGGCTTGCCTAAGAACTTTCGGAGGGCCACATGACGGATCTGATCGACACCACGGAGATGTATCTCCGCACCATCCTCGAGCTCGAGGAGGAGAACATCGTGCCGCTGCGGGCGCGCATCTCGGAGCGCCTCGGCCACTCCGGTCCCACCGTCTCGCAGACCGTCGGACGAATGGAGCGCGACGGCCTCGTCGTGGTGTCCGAAGACCGCACGCTCGAGCTCACCGACGCCGGACGCCGCAAGGCCGTCGACGTCATGCGCAAGCACCGCCTCGCCGAGCGCCTGCTGTCCGACGTGATCGGGCTGGACTGGGCGTTCGTCCACGAGGAGGCCTGTCGCTGGGAGCACGTGATGAGCGAGCAAGTCGAGCGCCGTCTCGTCGAGCTCCTCGGTCACCCCACCGAGTCGCCGTACGGCAACCCGATCCCGGGACTCGACCAGCTCGGCGACCTTCCCGCCCGCACTTTCGACGAGGGCGTCATCGGCCTCGTGCAGCGGCTGAACGCCGCGGGCGAGCCGGTCGAGGGGACGGTTCGCCGTCTCGCCGAGCCGGCCCAGGTCGACCCCGAGCTCCTGGAGCAGCTGCGTGACGCGGGCGTCGTCCCGGGCGCGCGCGGAGACTTCCGCTTCAACGAGGGCTATGTGCTCATCCAGATGGACGGCAAGGAGGAGGGTCTGGAGCTCCCGGTCGAGCTCGCCTCGCACATCTTCCTCGTCGGCGAGCCCGCCTGATCGGCTCACCGAGGATTGTCAGTTTCCCAGGGTGACATGATCGTTATCTTCCGGTAACCTCGGTCAGGTCCTCAGCGAAGAAGCCCGCTGGGGGCGAACCGCGAAGATCCGCCTTCCGGCTCGTCGTCTTCCCGAGAGGGATGCGCTCGAACCCGAGCAGTGCATCCCTGCCCTGGGGCAGAGAGTGTCGACGAGCCAGCGCCACCCGAGGTGCGAGGGCTCAGGAGGACCACGTTTTGGCCGCAGACATCGAACCGACCGCGAAGACATCTGAAGACCGAGTACCCGCCCGGCGCTCCGGCGCCCGGGTCGGCGTTCGGAAGATCGCAGCCCCTCTCCGGTCGGTGGCGATCTTCGGTGCCGTCGGCGCCCTCGTCGCCGCCGTCGCGCTCCCCGCCTACGCGGCGTCGAAGCCGACGGATGCCACCGCGCAGACCGTCCAGCAGCTCGCCGCCGTCGACGCGCAGTCGCTGGTCGTCGCCTCGGAGGCCACGGCCGCCCCGCTCGTGCGCGGTGCCTTCAGCGCCACCACCCCCGAGGAGATCGAGAAGAAGAAGGCCGAAGAGGCCGCAGCCGCCGCCGCCCGCGCCGCAGCCGCCGCCGCGTCCGCCTCCACGCCCTCCTCCGGCACGTTCAACACCGCGGGGTACGCGCTCGTGGCTCCGGGCTCGGGCGAGGTCCGCTATCCGCTGCCCCTCGGCTCCTGGAATGTCAGCCGCACCGTGGGCGGCGGTCACAACGGCGCCGACATGCTCGCTCCGGCCGGCACCCCGATCTACGCCGCCGCTTCGGGCGTCGTGCGCGCCTCCGCCGAGAGCATCGGCGGCTACGGCGTCGCGGTCATGCTCGACAGCGTCGTGGGCGGTCAGCGCGTGCAGACCACGTACGGGCACATGCTGTACGGGTCGCGCCAGGTGCAGGCCGGCCAGACGGTCGCGGCCGGTCAGCTGATCGGCTACGTGGGCAGCACCGGACGCTCGACCGCGAACCACCTCCACTTCGAGGTCTGGATCAACGGCGGCCTCGTCGAGCCGATGTCCTGGCTCTCCGTCAACGCCGGCTGAGCGGGACACGTTCTCGGTCATTCACCTCCCGTTTCGCCGCGGTCCCCGCAGGATGAGTTAGCCTGAACCCGTCGTCATACAGGCGGGAGAGGCTGATGGAGCGTACACCGAGCATCCGAACCATGGACGCTCTCGGTCGTCACGTCCTTCGGCATTGCCCGCAGGAATGCCGCGGTCCTGCCGCGCGCGAAAGGCGCCGTCTCTAGACGGCGCCTTTTCTCGTCCCTGCGAACACTCTTCCTCCTGCACGACGTCGTGTGAGTCGAGAGTGCCGGGAAGCCGTCCCGGCGGATCGAGAGGATGACGAATGCGCACACTGGTCCTGAATGCCGGATACGAGCCGCTGGCGATCGTGTCCTTCAAGAGAGCCCTCGTCCTGGTCATGAACGACAAGGCGACGGTGATCGAACGCGTCGAGGACGACCCCGTCTGGGGCACCCACGGCGTCTACGACCGCCCGGCGGTGATCATCCTCTCCCGCTACGTGCGCGTCCCCACGAGCCGGCGCGTCCCGGTGACCCGCCGCGGCGTGCTGCGACGCGATGGTCATCGCTGCGGATACTGCGGCAAGGCGGCCGCGACGATCGACCACGTCCTGCCGCGTTCGCGCGGCGGCGCGGACTCCTGGGAGAACCTCGTCGCGTGCTGCCTGCGCTGCAACAACCTCAAGAGCAACCGCACCCCGCAGGAGATGCGGTGGCAGCTGCGGTTCACGCCGCGCCCCCCGCACGGCACCGCATGGACGGTGCGCGGGGTGGAGCGCAGCGATCCTCGCTGGGAGCCCTACCTCGCCCTCGCCGCCTGACGGACGGCGCGAGGACGCGCAGCCCTGGTCCCGTAGACTGGGCTGCGCGCCCTCGTAGCTCAGCAGGATAGAGCAGCCCTCTCCTAAAGGGCAGGTCGCAGGTTCGAATCCTGTCGAGGGCACTCCCGCTTCCGCACGCGTCAGGGCCGGCCGCGCCGCCACAGCTTCGACGGCCACCAGATGGCCTTGCCGATGTCGTACGCGAGCGCCGGGACGAGCAGCGAGCGCACCACGAAGGTGTCAAGCAGCACTCCGAACGCGACGATGAACGCGAGCTGCACGAGGAAGAGGATCGGGATCACCGACAGCGCCGCGAAGGTCGCCGCCAGCACCAGGCCGGCGGAGGTGATGACGCCGCCGGTGATGGAGAGCCCGCGGAGGATGCCCTCCCTCGTCCCGTGCTGCTTCGACTCCTCCCGCACCCGCGTCATGAGGAAGATGTTGTAGTCGATGCCCAGGGCGACGAGGAACACGAAGCCGTAGAGCGGGACGGCGGGATCGGCGCCGGGGAAGTCGAAGACGCCGTTGAACACGAGCGCCGAGACGCCCATGGCGGTGCCGAAGGACAGCACCGTCGTCAGGATCAGCAGCACCGGCGCGAGGATCGAGCGCAGCAGCAGCATGAGGATGATCATGATCACGACGAGAATCACCGGGATGATGAGGTTGCGGTCGTGGATGGACGCGTCGTTCGTGTCGATCGAGGTGGCCGTCACCCCGCCCACCACGGCTCCGAGGCCGTCGAGCTCTCCGCGCAGCTCGCGCACGGTGGAGGCTGCGGCGGCGGAGTCGGCGGCGTCCGTCAGCGTCCCCTGCAGGAGCACCTGACCGTCGACCGTCGTGGGCTCCGGAGCCGGGGTCCCCGGAGGGCCGACGGCCGTGATCCCGTCCGCCGTCACCGGAGCGGACCCGCTCGGGGAATCGGCTGCGGTGACGGTCACCCCGTCGATCCCATCGTTCGCGAGGAGCACGTCGGCGGCGTCCTGCAGGCGGTCCTCGTCCACGATCACGGAGACCGGGCTTCCCGAGCCGCCGGGGAAGTGCTCGCCGAGCGCGACCTGGCCGTCGCGCGCCTCCGAGGCCCCGAGGACGAGGTCGGACTGCGGCACCCCCTGAGCGTCCAGCTGGGTGACCCCTGCCGCGCCGGCGAGGAGGACGAGCGTGGTCGCGATCCAGATCACGCGGGGACGCTTCTTGATAAGGCCGGACAGTCGCGCCCACAGCCCGGTGGTGCGCATGCCGTGCTCTTCGGCCACGACCTCGGGCTCGAAGCGGGGACGCCGCGGCCAGAAGACCGCGCGCCCGAACAGCAGCAGCAGCGAGGGCAGGAGCGTGAGCGCGGACAGCATCGCGAACACGATGCCGATCGCCGCGACCGGGCCGAGGGTGCTGTTCGACTTCAGGTCGCTGAGCAGCAGGCACAGGAGTCCCGCGATCACGGTGCCCCCGGACGCGACGATCGGCTCGACCGACCCCTTCCACGCGGCGAGGAGCGCGACGCCCTTGTCCTGCGCGACCCGCAGCTCCTCCCGGAACCGCGCGACGAACAGCAGCGCGTAGTCGGTGGCGGCGCCGATCACGAGGATGAAGAGGATGCCCTGGGTCTGCCCGCTGAGCAGCAGGATCTCCCACTTCGCCAGCCACCACACGACGAGGAGCGCGACGCACAGGGCGAACAGGCTCGTGGAGAGCACGACGAGCGGCAGCAGGAACGAGCGGTAGACGAGGACGAGGATCACGAGCACGGCGAGCAGGGCGACGCCGAGGAGGAGGCCGTCGATGCCGGCGAAGCCCGCGGCGAGGTCGGCCGTGAAGCCCGCAGGACCGGTGATGTAGACCGTGATGCCGTCCGGCACCGCGGCGCGCAGCTCGTCGCCGAGAGCGGTGGTGGCATCGCTGAGCTCGGCATCGCCGTCGATCGGGATGAAGGCCTGCACGGCTCGGCCGTCCTCGGACGGAAGCGCCGGGGAGACGTCGTCCGCGACGCCCTCCACGTCGGGCGCGTCGGCCACCGCGTCGGAGATCGCCTCGAGCTCGGACGGCGTCAGCTCCTCCTCCGAGGTGAACACCGCGATCGCCGGGATGGCGTCGCTGTCGGTGAACTCGCCGAGGAGCTGCTGCACGGTCGTGGCGTCCGCGGACTCCGGGAGGTAGGTGGTCTGGTCGTTCGACGACACCTCGTCGACCTTCCCGAACAGCGGACCGCCGAAGGACGCGCCCGCCAGCCACACCAGGATGAGGGCGACGGGCAGGAACACCCGCAGCCAGGAGTGGCGTCGGGTGCGCGCGCGGGTCGGCGGCGTCGGTGCGGGGGCGGGGCGGGACATCGGGGGTCCTTTCGGGAGCGGTGGCGGGGGGAGGCGGCGCGGGGTCAGGAGACCCAGGCGAGGATGAGGATCATCGTGGCGAGGAAGCCGGCGATGTAGTTCAGCGCGATGAACCGGCGCCAGGCGCGGTTCGTGCCGGCCGAGGTCTCGTCGGTGACGTTCCACCACGGCGCGGCGTTGACGATGTAGGGAAGCGCAAGCACGGCGGCGAGCGGTCCGGGCCAGGGGGTCAGCAGCATCGCGGTGCCGGCGATCGTCCAGAGCACGAGGGAGAGCCGGACGGTGGCCCTGGCGCCGATGACGGTCGCGATGGACGAGATGCCGCCCTCGCGATCGGGTCCGATGTCCTGCACGGCGCCGAAGGCATGGGCCGCCATGCCCCAAAGGAAGAAGGCGACGAGGACGAGGACGGTGGTCGTGGTGACGGGGGCTCCGGCGAGGGAGAGGCCCACGAGGGCGGGGCTGACGAAGTGGGTGCTCGAGGTCACGGAGTCCAGGAAGGGACGCTCCTTGAAGCGCAGCACCGGTGCCGAGTAGGCGAGGACCGCGAAGACGGTGACGGCGAGCCACAGCCAGGATGCCGGAGTGCCGACCGCGAACAGGTAGACGAGGAAGGGCACGTTCGTGACCGCCGCCGCCCACAGCGTCGCACGGTGGATCCGCGGGGACAGCAGGGCGCCCTCGATCCCGCCCTTGCGGGGGTTGGCCAGATCGGAGGCGTAGTCGAAGACGTCGTTGATGCCGTACATGGCGAGGTTGTACGGGATGAGGAAGTACAGCGTGCCGATCACGAACGTCGCGTCGATCTCCCTGGTGCTCAACAGGTAGGCGGCGGCGAAGGGGAAGGCGGTGTTGATCCAGCTGATCGGTCGGGAGGAGAGGACGATCTGGGCGATGTCGCGGCCAAGGCCGCCGGTGCGAGACGTCTGATCGGTCATGCCTGCTCCTCCGTCCGGGCGGCGGCGCGTGTACGGGAGCGGCGCCCGCGGAGGGCGGTCCACAGCGCGGGGAGCAGCAGCACGCCGGCGAGCGGGTAGGCGAAGTCCTCGATCGGGGCGAGCCCGATGTGCAGGCCGGCGAGCGGGCCGGGCGCGTAGTGGAAGAGTCCGGTGGCGATCATGACGGTGTCGAACACGGCGGTCAGCACGAGAAGGGCGAGGGCGGTCAGCGCGAGGGCGCCGAGGTGCGGGGTACGGCGCGCGGCGACGCCGAGCGCGACCGCGGCGAGGACGGCGACCGCGAGGAACACGGCGGACAGCTGCAGGTAGGTCATCGCGCCGCTCCTTCCGCCTCGGAAGTGCCGCAGCGGCGCTCCAGGACGCGCACGGCGCCGCCGTAGAGCACCATCGTGCACACGACGAGGAAGACGAGGAAGATCGGCTCTTCGAGAGGGAGTTCGGGGGCCAGGACGATGCCTGTGGCGATCGCCGCCTCTCCGCGGAAGAAGATCCCCGCCGCGATACCGGCCACATCCCAGACGAGGAAGAAGGCGAGGCCGACGGCGGTGACGACGGTCGCCGCCACGGCATCGCGCCAGAAGAACAGGCGGAACCGCCAGTCCAGCAGCAGCATGCAGCCGAGGGAGACGAGCAGGGCGGCCAGGTAGATCGCGCCCATCATGCCCGCTCCACGCTCGTCGGGCGTGGGGCCGGCTCCGGCAGCGGACCGGGGGAGTGGTCGCCTCGGATGCGCTTGAGCACGATCTCGGCGCTGATGAGGCACATCGGCACGCCCACACCGGGGGCGGTGGTCGCTCCGGCGTAGTACAGCCCCTGCACGCGCCGGGACGCGTTCTGCGCGCGGAACATCGCGCTCTGCGTCAGGATGTGCGCGGGCCCGAGCATCCCGCCCCGCCAGGAGTGGTAGTCGTCGCGGAAGTCGGCCGGCCCCACGGTCTCCCGGACGACGATCCGCTCCCGCAGGTCGGGGATCCCCGCCCACGTCTCGATCATGTCGATCGCGGCGTCCGCAGCCTTCTCGACAGCCGCGGAGCCGGCGCGGTCGCTTCCCCCGTGCCCGAGATCGACGTCGGCCGGCACCGGCACCAGTACGAAGAGGTTCTCGTACCCGTCCGGCGCGACCCCGGCGTCGGTGGCGCTGGGACGGCAGACGTAGGTGGACGCCGGGCTGGGGACGGCAGGGGTGCGACCGAAGATCGCGTCGAAGTTCGCATCCCAGTCGTCGGTGAAGAAGAGCGAGTGATGGGGGAGCTCGGGCAGGGCACCGCGGACGCCGAGCATCACGAGCACGCCGCCGGGCCCGCTCGTGCGCCGCGCCCACCAGGACTCCGGATAGGACTGCAACGTCGGGGGCAGCAGCGCCGTCTCCGTGTGGTGCAGATCGGCGCCGGAGACCACGATGTCCGCGTCCTCCACGTGCTGGTGGCCGTCGCGGTCCGTCCAGCCGACCCCGGTCGCATGGGTCGCGCCGTCGGCATCCTGGGTGCGGATCCCGGTGACCTCCGCGCCGGTGACGATCCGGGCACCGGCATCCTGGGCCAGCGCCGCCAACCGTTCGACGACGCGCCAGAAGCCGCCCTGCGGATACAGCACGCCCTGGTCGAGGTCGAGCGCGCTCATCAGGTGGTACATCGCCGGGGCCGTCCGGGGATCGGTGCCGAGGAAGACCGCGGGGTAGCCCAGGATCTGGCGCAGCACCGGGTTCCGGAAGCGGCGGGCGGCGAAGGCCTGGAGGCGCGTGCCGAGCAGCGAGAAGAGCCGAGGGAGCGCGCGCACCACCTCGGGCGCGGCCAGCGTCCTGGTCCGGGTGAACGGGTTGTAGAGGAAGTACCTCCTCGCCATCGCCCCGGCATCGTGGGCGGAGGCGAGGTAGGTGTCGAGCGCGGCGGCGGAGCCGGGTTCCATCGACTCGAACAGCGCCGAGACGGCGTCCCGTCCGGCGGGCACCGTCACCGGAGCGTCGCCGGACTCGGGGGAGCGGAAGACGCGGTACCCCGGGTCGAGCAGGGTCAGGTCGAGCTGCTCCTCGGTGCTCGTGCCCATCATCGCGAAGTAGTGGTCGAACACCTCGGGCATCAGGTACCACGAGGGGCCGGAGTCGAATCGGAAGCCGTCGCGCTCGATGGTGCCCGCCCGTCCGCCGACGCGGTCGTTCTTCTCCAGGACCACGACGTCATGGCCGTCGCGTGCGAGCAGCCCGGCCGTGGCCAGGCCGGCCACGCCCGCGCCGATGATGACGATGCGGCTCATCGGTCCCGCTCCAGGCTCGTGACGATGACGGCCCGCGCGGCGAGCAGCGCCTTGATCGGATCCGGCACGCGGACCCGCCGGCGGTACAGCTCCGCGGCCGGCGTCCGCGCGACCTTCCGGGTCAGGGCGGCGAAGAGGGCGAGGGCGCTGCGCACCGCGGCACGGGCGTCCTTCGGGAGCAGCGGGATCGCAGCTCTCGCGTCGGCGAGCTGACGGTGGACGGTGTCGACCCAGGAGTCGCGGTCGGCATCGGTGAGACGAGCTGAGCCGCCGAGGTAGCCGCGCTGCAGGCGGTCGGTGTCGTCGGCCAGATCGCGGAGGAAGTTCACGTTCTGGAACGCGGCTCCCAGCCGCCGAGCCCCGCGCTCGAGGATCTCGAGCTCGGCCGGCGTCCGCGTGGCGTCGCGGAGGAAGACTCGGAGGCACATGAGCCCCACGACCTCCGCCGACCCGTAGACGTACGCGGCGTGCGCGTCGGCGTCGTAGGCCGTGAAGCCGGAGTCGCCCGCGATGTCGGCGCGCATCGAGTCGAAGAACGGCCGGGTGAGGTCCTCGCCGATCCCGCACTCGCGCGCCGTCCGCGCGAACGCGTGCAGGATGAGGTCGCTGCTGTAGCCGGTCCGCATCGACCGATGGGTCTCCGCGATGTACGAGTCCAGGGCGGCCGCCTGGGCGCCCGCGTCGAGTCCGGCCTCGGCGGCGACGCCGTCGACGATCTCGTCCGCGATGCGCACCATCGCGTAGATGTTCCGGACGTGCTGACGATGACGTCGCCCGAGGAGGCGGGTGGCCAGGCCGAACGATGTCGAATAGGTGCGGATCACATCGGAGGTCGCGATCTCGGCGGTGCGGCTGAAGCGGCGCAGCGCCGCGTCGTCGCGATGCTCGGCGGGGGTCGCGGTCATCGGCTGCGGCCCTCGATCCGGTCGGCGAGCGCGAGGACGACGCGTCCTGCATCGGCCGAGAGCGTGCCCGCCTCCTCCGCTTCCGCGAGCACCGTCGAGACGGCGGCGAGCTGCTCCTCCACGAGACCGCGGACGAAGCCCTCCGCACCGCATTCGCGGAGGCGGTCGCGCATCTCCGCCGCGTCCTCGACGCTCAGGTCGGTGGCCCCGAACCGCAGCTCGATGCTGGGCCAGTGGCTGGTCATCCGCGCGTAGGCGATGATCGCGGTCTCCTTGCCCTCGCGGAGGTCCGAATAGGGGTCCTTGCCGTGCGTCTCCGGATCCCCGAACACGCACAGCAGGTCGTCCTGCAGCTGGTAGGCGAGGCCGAGGTGGCCGCCGATCTCGGTCAGCTGCTCCTCGGCTGCCGTCGACGCCCCCGACAGGATGGCCGCCGCGCGGAGGGGGAGGACGAACGAATAGGCGGCCGTCTTCGACGCGCTCGTGGCGAGGATGGTGCGGAGGTCGGCCGCGATGATGCCGTCGCTGAGGGCCACGTCCGAGTGCTCGCCGGCGACGGTCTCGAACACCGTCGTCTCGAGGAGGGCGAGGAGCCGCTCCCGTCGCGCGGCGGGGATGTCGGCGCGGGCGAACCCGAGCACGGCACTGGACAGGAGGAGGTCTCCGAGGAGGATGGCGCTCGACCGGCCCCAATGCAGCGCCGCCTCGCCACCGGCATCGGGGCGACGGGAGACGAGGGAGCCGATGAGGTTGGGGCGGCGGCGGCGCGTGAGGTCGCCGTCGATCACGTCGTCGTGCAGGAGGAACGCGAAGTGCAGGAGCTCGACATGAGCGGCCACGTCGATCGCCCGGGCGGTGTCCTCCGCCGTGAGGGGAGCCGTGGTGAGCGCGGACAGGAGGTCCATGAGCATCCGCGGACGCAGGAGCTTCCCGCCGAGAGCGTGCTCGGCCGCGGTGTGCCACAGCGCGGCGAACTCCGCCCCGTAGTGCTCGGCGGCGACCGCGCGCTCGGCGAAGCGTCGTCGCAGCACCGCCTCGATGCGGGTGCCGAGGTCTTCCTCTGTCACTGTGACGGCCATGGCTCAGACCTCTCCGTGTCGTCGGAGGAGCGGGAGCTGCTCCGCGAGCCAGGGGCTGAAGGCGAAGGGGGTGCGGATGACCGCGGCGAGCAGGTCGTCCACGTCGACCCATTCCCACTCCGCCACCTCGTCGGGATTCGCGGCGGGCTGCCCGTCGATCACGGCGACGTGCACCGGGCAGATCTCGTTCTCCACGATGCCGCTCGCGTCCACGGCGCGGTAGCGGTAGTCGGGGAGGGCGAGGCGGATCTCGGTCACCTGGATGCCCAGTTCGTCGGAGCCGCGCCGGCGCACCGCGTCGGTCATGTCCTCGCCGGGCTGCGGGTGCCCGCAGAAGCTGTTGGTCCAGACGCCGGGCCACGTGCGCTTGCCGAGGGCGCGACGGGTGACGAGCAGGCGTCCCTCCCGATCCTGCACGTAGCAGGAGAAGGCGAGGTGGAGGGGCGTGTCGGTCGTGTGGACTTCGCTCTTGGGCAGGATGCCGACGGCAGTCCCGTCTTCGGCGAGGAGTGTGACGTTGTCCATGGCGCCCTCTCGTCGTTTAGCTAACCTGGCGAAATATCAACTTAGCATGAAGCTGTTGGTGTGTAACATGATCGCATGCACTCCGAGCCCCGCACCACCCCGGTCGCCGAGGCGCCGGCGACCGCGGGGCCGGACGACCTGACCCATGGCGCGATCTACGACGTCGAGGCCAGCGATCCGCGCAGCACGCTCATCGACCGCTCCGGCGTCGCGCCGGAGGATCTGCGGCAGATCGCTCGCGTCATGGAGGCGCTCGGCGGATTGCGCGACGCCGAGCAGCGGCTGTCGCAGGCGTCGCGCCGGTACATGCAGCTGAACGAGACCGACATGCGGGCGCTGCACTATCTGATCGTGTGCGCGAATCGGTCGCTGGTGGCGACCCCCAGCGGGATCGCCCATCACCTCGGGGTCTCGACCGCAGCGACGACGAAGCTGCTCGACCGGCTCGAGAAGGGCGGGCACATCCGGCGCTCGCCGCATCCCACAGACCGACGGGCCCTCGCGATCACGATCACTCCGGAGACCAGGCACGCCGCGATGGAGACGGTCGGGCGGCAGCAGGCCAAGCGCTTCTACGCGGCCGCGCGGTTGTCGGCGGCGGAGCGCGATGTGGTGATCCGGTTCCTCCAGGACATGACGGAGGAGATCACCCTGCGTGACGAGCCGTGGGCCGCGCAGGGCGCACACGAAGATCCCGCCCGACCGTGAGGTGGGGCGGGACCGGATCAATGAGCGGCGCGGTACGCGTCCAGGATGGGGGCCGGAACTCGTCCCCGCTCCGAGAGCGTGTACCCGTTCTCCTTCGCCCAGGCGCGGATCGCCGCGACCTCGGGGTTGCGTGAGGGCCGCTTCCGCGACGAGGAGGAGGACGAGGAGCGCCCTCCGCCGGTGGACGCACCGGATCCCGCCCGACGCCCTGCCGTGATGTACGGCTCGAGGGCCTGGCGCAATTCCTCGGCGTGCGCGGAATTCAGATCGATCTCGTAGGAGGTGCCGTTCAGCGAGAAATGCACGGTCTCGCCCTCTCCGACCTCCAGGACGGTGCCGTCGATATCGTCGACCAGCTGGTGCACAATTCGTCTCGCCATGACGGCGACTTTATCGCGGCGGCGGGAATGCGCACAACAAAAGCCGCTCCTTCATGGCGCCGTATGACGCGGTCGCGGAGAATGCCCGATTCAGGGAAGCAGACCCGCGCGACGTGCTTTGGTCACGGCGGCATGCCGCGTCGACGCGTCCAATTTCGACATCGCGGTGCCGAGATAGGCCTTGACGGTGCCTTCCCGCAGACCGAGATGCGCGGCGATCTCCGCATTCGTCGATCCGAGGGCGGCGCACGCGAGCACGTCGGTCTCGCGCGGGGAGAGGTGGATGACCGGAACGGGGCCGGTCGTCGTCGGGAGGTCGTCGCCGGCGAGGGTCAGCAGTCGGCGCTCGACCTGCGCCAGCCGCGCGCGGATGCCGGCGTCGTCGACGGTGGCGGCGATGCTGCGCAGCTCCGCGAAGCTCTCCCGCAACTCCTCGCGCTGGGCCGGCGCGACGGCGGCGGGCGACGGGGACGCGGCCCGCAGACGGCGCTGCACCTCGTCACGGATGCGCAGCTCATCGGCGACGGATTGGGCGACCTGCATCGCCGGTGCCGTCGTCACGCCGCCGATCCTCTCCTCGGCCCAGGCGCCCGCATAGAGCACGCCGCGCGGGCGGCCCTGGACGACGATCGGCAGGGCGAGCAGCGTCCGCAGACCTTCGCCGAGCACGAAGACGTCGTAGTCGTGGGTGATCTGGCGGGAGGAGCCGTAGTCGCTCGTCATCCGCGGGCGCAGCTCCATCATGGCGCGGCCGCCGAGACCGCGCTCGGGGCGCACGCGGAGCCCGTCGAGAGCACGCGTGCGGGCCCCGACGATGCTCGTGACACTCACGACGCCCTCTTCGATCAGCCCGCCGAACGCGACGGGGAAGCGCGTGCGCCGCGCGAGCTCGCGCACCGCGTTGGCGACGAGCTCCGCCTCGGATTCGACGGTGATCGGAGAGCTCACGAATACCTACTTTCGGGGGTGACGGCACCGTTCCCCGTTTCGTAGCGTCGACCCTACCACTCGGGCGGCGACAGCCGCGCGTGCAGCGGACATGTGGCAAGGAGGCCCCATGAGCGAACAGGTTCCGACCCCTCAGAACGGTGCGATCGATTATGTCGCCGTCGAGCAATCCCCTCGATTCCTGCGGTTGAAACGGACGCAGCGGTCCTTCATCTTCCCCCTCGCCGCGTTCTTCCTCGTGTGGTATTTCGTCTACGTGCTGCTGGCGGCATTCGCCCGCGATTTCATGGCGCAGCGCGTCTGGGGGGATATCACCATCGGGCTGCTCTTCGGGCTCGGTCAGTTCGTGACGACATTCGCCATCACGATGGCGTATGTCGCATTCGCGAATAGGAAGCTCGACCCCCTGGCGTCCGAGATCCGTGAAGAACTCGAGAAGGCGCAGGCGGACGCATGACCATCATCCGCACGGCCACCGAGGATGTCGCCCTCGACATCAACCCGGTGTTCAACATCTCGATCTTCCTCGCCTTCGTCGCGGTGACGTTGTTCATCGTGATCCGCGCCAGTCGGAACAACAAGACGGCCGCCGACTACTACGCGGCCGGTCGTTCCTTCACCGGGCCCCAGAACGGATTCGCGATCGCCGGCGACTACCTCTCCGCCGCGTCGTTCCTCGGCATCTGCGGCGCCATCGCGATCAACGGGTACGACGGATTCCTCTACTCCATCGGATTCCTCGTCGCCTGGCTGGTCGCGCTGCTGCTCGTGGCGGAGCTCATGCGCAACACCGGCAAGTTCACGATGGCGGACGTGCTCTCGTTCCGCTTGAAGCAGCGTCCGGTGCGGATGGCGGCGGCGATCACCACGCTCGCGGTCTGCTTCTTCTACCTCCTCGCGCAGATGGCGGGGGCGGGCGGTCTCGTGTCCCTGCTGCTGGGGATCGACGGGCGCATCGGGCAGTCGGTCGTCATCGCCGTCGTCGGCATCCTCATGATCGTCTACGTGCTCATCGGCGGCATGAAGGGCACCACCTGGGTGCAGATCGTCAAGGCGGTGCTCCTCATCGGCGGTGCCCTGGCGATGACAATCTGGGTCCTCGCGATCAACGGCTTCAGCCTGAACACCCTCCTGGAGGCGGCGGTGGCCAACTCCGACAAGGGCGAGGCGGTGCTGGCGCCCGGTCTGCAGTACGGCGCCAATCCGTGGGACTTCCTGTCGCTGGGCATGGCCCTCGTGCTCGGCACCGCGGGTCTCCCACACGTGCTCATGCGCTTCTACACCGTGCCGACGGCCAAGGAGGCACGGCGGTCGGTGGTCTGGGCGATCTGGCTGATCGGCGGGTTCTACCTGCTGACCCTCGTGCTCGGGTACGGCGCGGGCGCCCTCGTCGGCGCCGACGTGATCGCCGCGGCACCCGGCGGGGTGAACTCGGCCGCCCCGCTGCTGGCGTTGAAGCTCGGCGGGCCCGTGCTCCTCGGGTTCATCTCCGCGGTGGCGTTCGCCACGATCCTCGCGGTCGTCGCCGGACTCACCATCACCGCGGCGGCGTCGTTCGCCCACGACATCTACGCGAACGTCATCCAGAAGGGGCGGAAGGACGCGTCGGAGAAGCCGGTCGAGCCCGATCCCAACGGCGAGGTCCGCGTGGCCCGTCGCACCGTGATCGTCATCGGCATCCTCGCGATCGTCGGCGGCATCGGGGCACAGGGGCAGAACATCGCCTTCCTCGTGGCGCTCGCTTTCGCGGTGGCGGCGTCGGCCAACCTGCCGACGATCCTCTACTCGCTGTTCTGGCGCCGGTTCACGACGCGGGGCGCGGTGTGGAGCATGTACGGCGGGCTCGGTTCGGCGATCATCCTCATCATCCTGTCGCCCGTGTTCTCCGGTACGCCGACGTCGATGATCCCCGGGATCGACATCGCCGTCTGGCCGTTGAACAACCCGGGCATCGTGTCCATACCGCTCGGGTTCGCGCTCGGCTGGCTCGGAACCGTCACCAGCACGCGGCGCGAGTCTCCCGAGCTGGCGGCCGAGATGGAGGTGCGCTCGCTCACCGGCTTCGGCGCGGAGAAGGCCGTCGACCACTGACGCGACCTCCTCGGGTGCGGGCCCGGCGGCCTACTCGCCGGGCCCGCACCCCAGGAGCGGGGTTCATCGCGACTCGAGGTCCAGCAGGAAGCGCTTCCGCTCCGGATGGCCGCCGTAGTGCCCCGCGGAGCCGTCGGATCGCACGACCCGGTGCACGGGCACGATGATCGAGAACGGCGTGAGACGGCACGCCGTCCCGACGGTGCGCGCCGCCCCCGGGTGGCCGGCCAGCACCGCGACCTCCCCGTAGCTCAGGGTCTGGCCCCAGGGGATGTCGCACACGGTGTGCAGCGCCGCCCGGTGGAAACCCTCCACGAGACGCCAGTCGAGACGCAGATGCTCGTCGAAGCGCACGGGGTCGCCGTCGAAGTACGCGTCCAGAAGCGGCACGAGCTCGTCGGCCGCGCCCGGGTCGGGCTCCGGGACGGCACCGAGCTGCCGCGAGACGCTTTCGAGCAGCCACGGCACCTGCGGGTCTGCGGACTCGGAGAGGTCGAAGCGCACGATGCCCTCGTCGGAGAAGACCGCGAGGGCGTCGCCGAAGGGCGTCGGAGCGAAGTCATAGCGGAAAGTCATGTCCCCATCCTGGCCGCCGAATCCGGGCGCAGAACGGCGCGAGACGGAGCGGTTCCGCGTTCGGTGGAGAACGGCAGCGTGCGGACACGAGGGGAGGAGTAGTCGGCAGAGCGCGGTGCCGGGCTGTTTTTCACCGGAAACCCGCCGTGGATACCGATCTCCGACGGTGTCGCGCCTAGGGTGTGAGTGTGTGGCGACGGGAAAGCAGGTCTGCGAACAGCACAGCGGTGGACAACGCTGTGTCCCTCGGTGACCTGCACGACTCGTCCACCGGAGTCGGGATCGCGCACGCCGCCGAGGCCGAGCGCACGCGCCTGCGGGCCGAAGCCGCCGATCTGGGCGGCCCTTCGCCGCTGAGCAGCTTCCGCGACGGGCCGGAATCCGGCATCGACATCTCCAAGGCGCACCCGGGCAGTCTCCCGCAGTTCATCACCGGCAAGTCGACGCTCCTCTCCAACCTCTTCCGCGACGAGGTGGGCCTGCGTACCGCGCGGCTGGCCGCCGAGCGCATCACGGCCAAGAACACCGAGCTGCGCACGGTCCGCGGCATCGAAGCCGTGCACCTGGCCGTCGGCGTCGCGCGGTGGCGCATCGGCGGGGCGACCTTCGCCGCCCCTGTCCTGTTGCGACCCCTCGCGATCCGCCGCCATCACACCGACTTCGAGCTCAAGCTGCAGGGGGCGTTCGAGGTGAATCCGGAGCTCGTCCGGGTCGCCCGCGAGCACTTCGGGCTGTCGCTCGACGCCTCAGCCCTCGCGGCGCTCGCCTACGACGGCGGCATCTTCAAGCCGCAGCCGGTGATCGACAGCCTGCGCGGTCTGACCCGATCGATCGAGACGTTCTCCGTCGAGCCTCGACTCGTCGTCTCCACCTTCGCCGATGTCGCTGGCGCCATGGCCCAGGACGGCGGCAGCCTCGACCACCCGGTCCTCAACGCCCTCGGCGGCCACGTCGGCGATCGCGAGCAGGTCACGGCACCGCGCGCCGTCCCGCACCACGTCGGTCCGGACGACCGCGCGCCCGCCTCGGACACGCTCCTCCTCGACGCGGATGCCGAGCAGGAGGCGGTGCTGGCCCGCATCACCGCCGGTCACTCCCTCACGGTGGCGACGCTGCCGGGCACCGGCGGTACGCAGACCGTCATCAACGCGCTGGGCGAGCTCGTCCGCGCCGGCAAGAAGGTGCTCGTCGTCTCGGCCCGCCGGTCGACGCTCGACGGCGTGCGCCACCGCCTCGCCGGCATCGGCCTCGACAGCCTCGCGGTGTCCCCGGCGAGCCTGCGCCGCGACCTCGTCCGTGCGATCGGCAGGAACGAGAAGGCGACCGCGCCCAAGGTGAGCGAGGTCGACGACGCGCTCGTGCGGCTGCGCACGGTGCTCCGCGACTATCGCGACGCTCTGACCGTTCCGATCCCCGGCCTCGACGCCTCCGTCCTGGACGCGACCAGGCACCTCACCCGTCTCGCGTCCCTGCCGGTCCCGCCGTCGACCACCGCCCGACTGAGCGTGGACGCCCTGCGCCGGCTCGCGAAGGATCGCACCGAGGCGGCCGCCGCACTGGCTCAGGCCGCACGGCTCGGCGAGTTCCGCGTCGGACCGAACGATTCACCCTGGTACGGCGTCACCTTCGGCAGCACCGAGGCCGCCCGCGCCGCCCACGAGCTCGCCGGGCGCCTCCATGCCGTCAGCGTGCCCGCCCTGCTGGAGCGCGGCTACGAGCTCATCGCGCAGACGCACATGCGGCCGTTCTCGACGATCGACGAGCTCGGCGACTACCTCGAGCTGCTGCAGGGCATCCGCGACACCCTCGACCGGTTCAGCCCGACGGTGTTCGAGCGTCCGCTCGGGGAGCTCATCCAGGCGCACGGCTCCCGCCGGGACGCACCCGGGATGTCCGGAGCGAACCGTCGCCGCCTCCGCCGCCTCGCCAAGGAGTACGTCCGCCCCGGCGTGCACGTGACGGAGATGCACGAGGCGCTGCTGCGCATCCAGACCCAGCGCACCCAGTGGCAGCGCTACGTCGACGCGGGCGTCGCGCCGGAGATCCCGCTCGGCCTCGCCGACGTGTTCGCCTCCTGGCAGCGGGTGGAGGCCGAGCTGGCCGAGCTGGACGCGGCACTCGGCCGCCGCGAACCGCTGTCCTCGCTGCCGGTCGCGCGACTCGTGCGCATGCTCGCGGGTCTCGCCGCGAAGTCCGACGTCTTCGAGAACCTCGTCGAGCGCGCGCAGCTGCGTGACAAGCTCGCCCTCCTCGGCCTGGAGCCGTTGCTGACCGAGCTCTCGGTTCGCCATGTCTCCGAAGCGCGGGTGGGGGACGAGCTCGAGTTCGCCTGGTGGCAGTCCCTCCTCGAGCGCGCGCTGCAGGACAACCGCGCGCTGCTCGGAGCGAACACCGCGGTGGTCGACCGCCTCGAGCGCGACTTCCGGCTGGTCGACGAGGCGCACGCGGCGATGGCGGGACCGCTGCTCGCCTGGCAGCTCGCGAACCAGTGGCGCATCGCCATCGTCGACGAGCCCGAGCAGTCGCAGAACCTGCGCCGGGCCCTCACGCAGTCCGCGACGACGGCGGCCGAGGTCGTCAGCGCAGCGCCGACCCTCGTCGACGTCCTGGCTCCGGTCTGGATCTCGTCGCCCTACCTCGTCCCGGAGATCCCGGACGCGGTGGAGTTCGACACCGTGCTCCTCGTCGACGCCGCGGCCATCAACCTCGCCGAGGCGGCGCCGGCGATCCGCCGTGCCCGGCAGGTCTTCGCCTTCGGAGACCCGGTCACGCAGCGGCCCTCTCCCTTCCGCATCGCGGTCGACCCCGCGGAGGACTGGGAGGAGGAGGTCCCGTTCGACGAGGTCTCCGTCTTCGAGCGGCTGTCCGAGCTGTTCCCCGTGATGACGCTGACCCGGAGCTACCGTGCCGGCGGCGAGGATCTCGCTGAGCTCATCAACGACGCGTTCTACGGCGGCGAGATCGTCTCCCTTCCGTGGGCGGGGTCGTACCTCGGCCGGGGCAGCCTCACCGTCGACTACGTCGAAGGGGGCACCGGGACGCCCGATCCCGTGTCCGGCGCCGTCGAGAGCCCGGACGCCGAGGTCGCCCGCGTCGTCACGCTCGTCGTCGAGCACGCCGTGCACCGCCCGACGGAGTCGCTCATGGTGGTCACCGCCAGCACCCGTCACGCGGAGCGCGTGCGGGCCGCCGTGACCGCCGCCTTCGCCGGCCGCTCCGACGTCGCCGACTTCGTCGCCCGCGACACCGCGGAGCCGTTCGCCGTGCTCACGCTCGAGGAGTCCGTCGCCGAGAGCCGCGACCGCGTCATCTTCTCGCTCGGCTTCGGACTCACCAAGCACGGCCGCGTCCTCAGCGACTTCGGCGACCTGTCGACGCCGGACGGCGAGCGGCTGCTGACCGTCGGGATGACCCGGGCGCGGCGCTCCATGGTGATCGTCTCGTCCATCCGCCCCTCGGCCTTCGACGACGGGCGTCTCGAGCACGGCGCAGCCACGCTCATGTCGATCCTCGGCGGTCTCGCGGCGCGCGCCCGCGATGCGCGCCTGGAGGATCTGGCCGACCCGCTCACGCTCGCACTGGCCAGGGAGCTCCGGCGTCTCGGCGCTTCCGTCGACGTCGACTACCGGGGGCTCCTGCCGCTCGTGGCGCAGCACAACGGCAAGGCCGTCGTGATCGAGTCCGATCCGGAGTCCCGGGGGGAGTCGCTGCGCGAGACGCTCCGGCTGCGCCCGCATGTGCTCCGCCGCCTCGGCTGGCACTACGTCCGCGTGCACGCGTTCGACCTCTACAGCGACCCGCGCACGGTGGCGTCCCGGATTGCGACGGTGCTCGGCATCTCGGAGTCGGCCCCGCGCGCGGAGAACGACACGCAGCCCCTCGACCTCGGCGACCACCGGAATGACTGACGGCCGTGACGAGCCGCGTCAGCGGGTCGTCCGGGTGCCGGGCTCCCGGCGGGCGCGTCTGACGCCCGTCGAGGGCAGCGACCCGGCGCCGGAGGTCCCGGGGGGTGAGACGCCGCGCCGGTCCGCCCCCGGCGATCGGAAGGGTCCCAACGACGACCAGCTCCTCCGCGACGTGCCTCCGCACTACTGAGGCGGCCGCACCCGGAACGAGAAAGACCCACGGCCCTCCGAGGAGAGCCGTGGGTCGTGAGCGCGGTGCGGTCAGACGCCGCGCGGACCCTGCTGGGTCTTGAGCAGATCGCGGATCTCGACGAGCAGCTCCGCCTCGGTCGCGGCGGCCGGCTCCTCCTCCGGCTCCTCGGCGGGCGTGCCCTTGCGTGCCTCGACGTGCGCCTTGAAGGTGTTCATCGGCAGCACGAAGACGAAGTAGACGACCGCGGCGACCGCGAGGAAGCTGATGATCGCCGAGATGAGGTCGCCGATCGGGAACGTGACGGTCTCGCCGTAGATGTTCGGAACCTGGATGCCGAACTGCCCCGCGGCGTCCGCCTTGAGGAAGAGCGCGATGAGCGGGTTGATGATGCTGTTCACGACCGCTGTGACGATCGCCGTGAAGGCGGTGCCGATGACGACCGCGACGGCCAGATCGATGACGTTCCCGCGGAGCAGGAAGTCCTTGAAACCTTTGAGCATGGAAACCCCCAAGTCGACTGGGCCTCAGTTCGAGGCGGGAGTCGACGCAGCGGCCGGTTTGGCGCTCGTCGTCGAATCCGACTTCGATGATGCCGAAGCATCCTTCGAACCCCCGGATTTGGCGCGCGAGTCCGTGCGATAGAAGCCGGAGCCGTTGAAGGTCACGCCGATCGAGCCGTACTGCTTGCGCAGCGCGCCGCCGCACTCGGGGCAGACCGTGAGCGCGTCGTCGGAGAAGCTCTGGACGGCGTCGAACTGGTGCCCGCACGCGGTGCAGGCATAGGCGTAGGTGGGCATGGCGGTCCTTGCGGGTCAGCGTCGCCGAGGCGACAGATGCAGCGTCTGCGACGGGGTCACGATGCCGTCGACCGGCTGATCGTGCACCTCGCGCGGCAGTTCGTCGAGTACCTCGGAATCATAGATCACCGCGTACACCGGAGGGCACTTCTCCATGGAGCCTATGGTCTTGTCGAAGTAGCCGCGGCCCCAGCCCATGCGCATCCCCGAGCGGTCGACGGCGGCGGCGGGGACGATCATCAGATCGACGTCGTTCACCGCGATCGGCCCGAGCACCTCGCCGGTGGGCTCGGGCAGCCCGTACAGGCCTTCCGCGATCTCGTCGGTGTCGTCGGCGACCGCCCAGTCCAGCAGTCCGTCGGAGCGGGTGACCGGGAGGAGCACCCGGATCCCGCGGCGGACCGCGCGGGTGACGAACTCCCTGGTGCCCGGCTCCGTGGTGGTGGAGAGGAAGCAGGAGACGGAGCGGGCGCCGAGCTCGTCGACGAGGGCGTCCAGCCGTTCGCCGATCGCCGTGGCAGCGGCTTCGCGCTGGGGATCGGACAGCAGCTGACGCCGCTCGCGCAGCTCCGCGCGGAGGGCTCGCTTGGCGTGCTCGACGTCGTTAGCCATGGTCCGAGTCTAGGGCGGCCCCCACCGGTAGGCTGTGGGAATGGCTCACGAGAAGATCAAGGCTGTCATTCCCGCTGCCGGGCTGGGGACACGATTCCTGCCCGCGACGAAGGCGATGCCGAAGGAGATGCTCCCCGTCGTCGACAAGCCGGCGATCCAGTACGTCGTCGAGGAGGCGGCGAACGCCGGGATCGAGGACATCCTCGTGATCATCGGACGCAACAAGAACGCGATCTCCAACCACTTCGACTCCGTGCCGGAGCTCGAGGTGAAGCTCATGGAGAAGGGCGACACCGGTCGCCTGGAGCGCGTGATGAAGTCGAGCGACCTCGCCGACATCCACTTCGTCCGTCAGGGCGAGCCCAAGGGTCTCGGCCACGCCGTGCTCCGCGCTCGGACGCACGTCGGCGACAGCTCGTTCGCGGTGCTGCTCGGCGACGACCTCATCGATGAGCGCGACCCGCTGCTCACGGAGATGATCGCGGAGCACGAGCGCACCGGCGCCGCCGTCATCGCCCTCATGGAGGTCGACCCGGACAGCATCCACATGTACGGGGCCGCCGCCGTCGAGCCGATCGAGGGGTCGGACGCCGTTCGTGTCACGGGCCTCGTCGAGAAGCCCGCGAAGGAGGACGCCCCGTCCAACCTCGCGATCATCGGACGCTACGTGCTCCCCGCGTCGGTCTTCGAGATCCTCGAGCGGACCGAGCCCGGCAAGGGCGGGGAGATCCAGCTCACCGATGCCCTGCAGGAGCTCGCGACGGCGGACGGCGGACCGGGCGTGGTCGGCGTGGTCTTCGGAGGCCGCCGCTACGACACCGGCGACCGCGTGGACTACATCAAGGCGATCGTGCAGCTCGCGGCCGACCGCGACGACCTGGGTTCGGAGCTGCGCCCCTGGCTCAAGGACTTCGCGGAGCGCCTCTAGGCGCCTCGCGGTCGTCGGAGGTGCGGCGTGGAGCTGTCGACGGGGATGCGGCACGGACCGGTCGAGCTGCGTCTGATCCGGACGAAGGACGCGCGGCCTCTGCAGCAGGAGCTGCTCGCGAACCGCGCGTGGCTGCAGCCGTGGGAGGCGACGATCCCGCACGGGGCGGTGTCCTTCGACATGCGGGTCAGCATCCGCCGGCTGCTCCAGCAGTACCGGGATGGCGGCGGCTACCCGTTCGTCATGGAGTACGACGGTGAGGTCGCCGGGCAGCTGAACGTCTGGGGCGTCGCTCGGGGCTCGCTGTGCTCGGCGACGATCGGCTACTGGGTGAGCGAGCGCTTCGCGGGGCGGGGGATCACCCCGACCGCGGTCGCGCTCGCGACCGACGCTTGCTTCACGGAGTACGGGCTGCATCGGATGGAGATCTGCATCCGGCCCGAGAACGCCGCGAGCCTTCGCGTGGTCCAGAAGCTCGGCTTCCGGTACGAGGGGCTGCGCCGGCGGTACATCCACATCGACGGGGACTGGCGCGACCACTACGCCTTCGCCCTCACGCAGGAGGAGGTTCCGCAGGGCGTGCTCGCCCGGTGGATCCACGGACAGGTGCCGCCGCACGCGGCGACGATCCCCCCGGCGGACCGCATCAGCCTCTGACATCGCCCGTTGCGGAAGGACACGCCGCGACACGCGCCCCGACTGCACGGCGCGGCCGGTCCGCCGCCGTTACCGTTGTCCTATGGACGGGCCGGTGCTGAGCGGGGGAGTGATCGTGCTCGTCGCCGTGCTCCTGTGGATGCTGTACCTGCTGCCCTCCTGGCGCGGGCGCTTCCAGTACAACGCGGCCGAGCGGAACGCCGTGCGGCTCAATCAGGCGCTGCGGATCCTCGCCGAGACGAGCGAGACGCCCAGCGAGGTGCACATGGAGCTCAACGCCCGTACCGTCGTCGCGCAGCAGAAGCTCGCGAAGCGGCTGCAGGCCCAGCGGGAAGCCGCGGAGCTCGAGGCCCTCCGCCAGGAACTCGCCGCCACGCGGGCCGATCCCGTGATCCGTCGCGCCCGTGCACGCCGACGCGTGCGGCTGACGGCGACCGGCGCGCTCCTCCTCGGCCTCGCCGCCGTCGGGCTCGGCATCTGGCAGCTCCTGGCCACCGGGGGAGCGGTGCTCCTCTGGAGCGGCGGGGTGGCAGCCCTCATCGCCACCATCGTCCTGCAGCGGATGGCCGCGGTCGCTGTGCGCGCTGCCCGTCGTCCGCAGCCCGCTGCCGTCGAGACCGTCGCGGAGAGGGTCGCTCCGGCCCTGCATGACCAGGGCCCCGCCACCTGGACTCCGCGTCCGCTCCCGGAGCCGATGGTGTCGGTCACGGGATCGCGCGCCCAGGCGGCTCGCGCCGAGATCGATGCGCAGGAGGAGCGCCGCAAGGCTGCTCGGGTCGCCGCGCTCCGCGCCCGCGCCGAGGAGATGGCGCCGGCAGCGCCCGTCAGCCTCCCGGCGGCGCCGGCGGCAGCGGCGGAATCCCCGTACGCCCGCATGGGCTTCGTCGACGACGCGGAGATCGAGGCGCACGTGCGCCAGCTCCTCCAGCGTCGCGCCGCCGGATGACCGTCGCGGTGAGCGCGGGTCTCCTTCGCTGACGCCTCCGTGCCGCTCCCGGCGAGCGGTTCCGGCCGTCTCGGCCGCACGGGCACACCGGAGACGCGCGCGAGTGTCGCTCCTCGCGTCCCGCCCGCTCGGGGCCGTAGAGTCGGGGGATGGGAACCATGCAGTACGGCTCCGGCAGCGAGATCCAGATCGAGGACCGCGCCCTGGCCCATCTGAAGGTCGCGATCGCGACCAAACTCCGCCGGAACGAGAGCTTCACGCTCTCCTGGAAGCACCCCGACGGCGACGTGCCGGGACGTTCGACGATCTGGCTGCATCCGTCGATCCCGCTGCGCTTCACCTTCTCGGAGCCGGAGACGCCGGAGTTGAACGTCAAGTGGATCCAGGCCCTCATGGTCGAGGCGAGCTCGTCGGGAGGCATCAGCCTCGTGGACGAGGTCGTCGACGGTCCCGCCGACTGAACGCCTCCGCTACTCGGCGGGGTGCGCCTGCGCGGTGAGCTGCCGGGCGAGGTGCGCGGCGTTGCGGGTCGCGGTCGCGATCGCGGAGCTCACGGCCTCCGGAGTCTCATCGAGGTCCTTGTAGTCCACGGTCTGCATGGCCTCGCCGTTCCAGTACACCGACGTCTGGGCCGGGATCGTGTAGCCGATGTCGTTCAGCGCCTGGAAGAGGATCGCGGAGATGTGGTGGGCGCCGTCCTCGTTCCCGAGGACGCCGGCGATCGCGACCTTGTCGAAGAGGATCGGGCGGCCCCGCTCGTCCGTCTCGCTGAGCTCGGCGTCGAGGCGCTCCAGCACGCGCTGGGCGACGCTCGAGTGCTGTCCCATCCACGTCGGCGTGACGAAGACGAGGATGTCGGCATCGAGGATGCGCTGACGCAGGGCCGGCCACTGGTCGCCGTCGCCCATGTCCTTCTCGACGCCGGGGCGGATGTCGAGGTCGACGGCACGGACGAGGTCACCCGTGACCCCGTGCTCGGCGAGGGCATCGAGCAGCTGACGCGCGAGCAGATCGGAGCTCGACGACGCGGGGGAGGGCTTGAGGGTGCAGGAGATCGCGAGGGCGGTGAGGGAGGTGTCCATGCTCCGACTCCATCAGAGATGCGGGCGGCGGCACAGGGCCTTTCCGGGTCCGGGCTATCCTGGTAGAGCACCGACGACAGGAGATCCCGTGATCCTCAGCTTTCTCTTCTTCATGATCATGTTCCTCGGAGGCTTCTGGCTGCTGGGGATCGCCCACGAGATGCCGGACACGCTCGCCGCGCTCACCTTCGTCGGCGGCATCCTGCTCGTCTCGCTGGCTCTCGGGTTCGCGATGCGCCAGCGCGGTTCGGCCACGCGTCGCTCCAAGAACTGGACCGGCAGCCCGACCGAGTGACCGCCGCGGGGCGGCGCCCCGCGCTCACCGTCGCCGGGCGAGCCTCGCTTCGAGGTTCGCCCGCACAGCAGGCCACTCCGGCTCGATGATGGAGTACTCCACGCTGTCGCGGAGTGCGCCGTTGCGGTAGCGGCTCATGGCCCGCATCACACCGTCCTGCTTCGCGCCCAGTCGTTCGATCGCGGCGCGGGACTGGAAGTTCACCCACTGGGTCGTCAGCCCGACCCGGAAGACCCCCAGCGTCTCGAAGGCGTGGCGGAGGAGCAGCAGCTTCGACTCCGCGTTGGTGCCCGTGCCATGAGCGGACGGCCGGTTCCAGGTGTATCCGATGTGCAGTCGGGGGACGTCGGCGACGATGTCGTAGAACGACGTCAGTCCCAGCACGCGTCCGGCGGCGTCGAAGGCCGTGAAGGGCACCATCTCGCCGGTGGCGACGAGGTTCAGGCGCCGGTCGACCTCGGCCGCGACGCCGTCGGGCGCCGGAACCGAGGTGTACCAGGCGGTCTTCCACAGGTCGCCTTCGGAGACCGCTTCGACGAGGCCGTCGACGTGCGACCGGTCGAGAGGGCGGAGCTCGACGAGCTCGCCGGTGAGAGTGACGGGGGCGGGGGCGACGTGGAAGGCCATGGTGTCATTCAACCAGCGTCGGCCGCTGTGCCCGGCCCTCAGGCGGGGATTGCTAGGTGCTCGCGGCGCAGCACCTGCTGGAACGCGAGGACGATCTCGATCGTGACGTCGAGCTCGAAGGCCAGGCTGGCCAGATGTGTGCCGCGGAGCTGCTCCGCCGCTGCGTACGCCGCCGGCGTGATCAGGCGTCGCGCGGCCCACTCATCGGCCTGCCGCTCCTGTCGAGCCCGAAGGGCTGCCTGCCACGTGGGCTGATGACCGAGGTGAGCGTGACCGAGCTCATGGGCGAGCACGCTGCGGGCGGTGCGCCTGCTCATCCCCGGGGCGAGCCGGATCGTGCGTGTGACGGGCTGGAAGCCCCCGGGGGTGAGACCTGCGCGTTCGATCACGCGGAGACCGAATTCGTCGGCCAGACGGAGAAGCTGCTGCATGGGCCTCCGTCCGGTCGGTGTCGTCTACTCGTAGAGGTCGTCGGTGTCCGTCTCGCGGGTGGATCCGGATTCGAAGGCGACCTCGCGGGCATTATCGCGTGGGGTGGCGACATCGGTGCGGCGCCGGAGGGGAGTGACGATCGCCGACATGCCGTCGGCGGCCAGACGCTCCTCGGCGCGGGCCACGAGGACGTGCGGCTCGACGCCGAGCGTGGCGCACACCGCGTAGACCACCGGCACGGGAATGGCGCGCTTGCCCGTGACGTAGTTGTCGAGGGCGCTCCGGGCGATGCCCACATCGCGTGCCATGGCGGCGATGCTGCTGCGTGCCGCCGCGATCTCCGCCCGCATCTGACGGCCGACCGCCTCGTTGAACTGCTCGGCTGGTGTCTTCATCCGGCTCACCTTAGCAGCGCACCGAGAGCAGGATGCCGTCATATTGGTAGCTGAGGGCCCTCTCGGTGTCCGTGCGTGGCGGTACCGTAGGCGCATGGGGACAGAATTGCGTCATCTGATGGCATCGGCCGTGGAGGCCGCTCGCTTGCACGCCGGAGTGTCGTTCATCGAGCTCTCGGAGCAGACAGGGATCGCGCCGGCCGCGCTGGCCGACCTCCTCGAGGAGCGCGCGGACTTCACGATGGAGGATGTGGCGGGGATCGCGGCGGTGCTCGAGGTCCCCGTCACCCGGCTGCTGCCCTGCGCGCCCTGAGACGATGCCCGCCCGCGCCTCGGATGGGGCGAGGCGATGAAGTAGCGTGGGCGCATGAAGACCGTACCCTTCGGATCGACGACCGCTCCGGCCCTGATCGCCGGGATGATGCGCATCGACAGCCTCGACGACGAGCAGATCCGCGGCCTGTATGCGACCGCACGGGATGCCGGGATCGACTTCTTCGACCACGCGGACATCTACGGCGGGGAGATGCACCACTGCGAAGCGCGATTCGCGGACGCTCTCCGGCTCAGCACCACGGAGCGGGACGAGATCGTGCTGCAGACCAAGTGCGGCATCGTGCCGGCGCAGGGCATGTTCGACTTCTCCTACGACCACATCGTCGGGCAGGTCGAGGGCTCGCTCGCGGCCCTCCGCACCGACCGCATCGACGTCCTCCTGCTGCACCGGCCGGACGCCCTCGTCGAGCCGGATGAGGTGGCTCGCGCCTTCGATCACCTCGAGTCCTCGGGCAAGGTGCGCGCGTTCGGGGTGTCGAACCACACCCCGTCGCAGATCGAGCTGCTGAAGACCGCGGTGCGGCAGCCCCTGGTCGCGAACCAGCTCCAGCTGTCCCTCACGCATGCGCCGATCATCGCGCAGCCGGTGGCGGCGAACATGGCGGGCCATGACCAGAGCATCGCGCGCGACGGCGGCGGCATCGTGGACTACTGCCGGATCCACGGCATCACCGTGCAGGCCTGGTCTCCGTACCAGAGCGGCTTCGGCGGCGGCGTCTTCCTCGGGCACCCGGACTACCCCGAGCTCAACGCCGTGATCGAGCGCCTGGCGGGAGTCCATGGAGTGACACCGACCGCGATCGCCACCGCCTGGATCACCCGGCACCCCGCCGGGATGCAGGTCGTGCTCGGCACCACGACGCCGCACCGCGTGCAGGAGGCAGCGGCCGGAGTGGACGTCGTGCTCACCCGCCCGGAGTGGTACGAGCTCTTCCGTGCCGCCGGACACCTGCTGCCGTGAACCCTCGGCTCCGGTCCGTGCGTCGTCTACCCTGAACCCATGCCGTTCCTGTTCTCGCTCCTGGTCATCGCGCTAATGATCGGTGCGCTGATCGACATCATCACGCGCGACGACTCGCAGGTGAAGCACCTGCCGAAGATGGTCTGGATCATCATCGTGATCCTGCTGCCGTTGATCGGCAGCGCGCTGTGGTTCGCGCTCGGGCGGGAGTACGGGGAGGGTGGCGTTCCGCTCCCGCGGATGCGGCGCGCCGAGCGCCCCGCGGCCCCGACGACGACGGTCGCACGCCCCGCGCCGCCGGTCGACGTCCGGTCCACCGAGCAGCAGATCGCGGACCTCGACCGGGAGATCGAGGAGTGGCGGCTGCGCGAGGAGATCGAGAAGCGGCGTCGGGAACGGGGAGACGACGCTCTTCCGTCGTCCTAGCCGCCGAGCGGTGCGGCCTGCCAGGATGCCGTCATGAGCATCCTCGTGAACGTCGACAACTTCGCCCTCGCCGAGACCCACCGCATGATGCGCGACCTCCAGAAGGAGGCCGGGGGCGTGGACCGGTTCCTGCACAACCGGGCTCCGGCCGCGATCGACCGGCAGACCGTGATCCGGCTGAACCGCGACACGCTGTACAGCTTCGCGGTCCTCGACATCAGCGAGGGCGCGACGTTCAGCATCCCGGAGCACGGCGACCGTTACCTCTCGGCGATGGTCGTCAACGAGCACCACTATGTGGATGCGATCTTCCACGAGGCGGGCGAGCACACGCTGACGGAGGCGCAGTTCGGGACGCCGTACGTCGTGCTGGCCGTGCGCATCCTCGTGGACCCCGCGGACCCGGCGGATGTGGCGGAGGTGGGGGCGCTGCAGGACCGCATCGCGCTGCACAGCGGATCGGCCACGTCCTTCGCGATGCCGGACTACGACACCGTCAGCCTCGATGAGACCCGCCAGGCGCTGCTCGCGTTGGCCCGGAACCTGCGGGGTTTCGACCGCATGTTCGGCAGCGAGGACGAGGTCGACCCGGTGCGGCACCTCATCGGCACGGCGGCGGGCTGGGGAGGGCTTCCCTCATCCGAGGCGAGCTACATCGGCGTCGATCCGCGTCTGCCGGTGGGCCGCTACGAGCTCACGGTCGACGAGGTCCCCGTCGACGGCTTCTGGTCGATCTCGGTGTACAACGCCGACGGCTTCTTCGAGCCGAACGATCGCGAGGCCTACACGATCAACGACATCACCGGCGTCCGCAACGACGACGGCACGATCACCGTCCGCTTCGGCGACCATCCGGAGGGCGTGCCGAACGTGCTCCCGATCACGGAGGGCTGGAACTACCTCGTCCGCCTCTACCGCCCCCGCCCCGAGGTGCTCGACGGCAGCTGGACGTTCCCGACGCTCCGGGAATCGGCTTGACCCTGACGCCGCGTGAGGCCCGATCGTGGAGCCATGACTGATCACTACAACGCTTTCGAGATGAGCCCGGTGCCGGCGCCGGGCCCCGACGCGGTCGCACCGGAGCTGTTCCGGGGCATCTACGGGATGCCCGCCTTCGTCACCATCCCTACGACGGACCTCGCCGCCTCGGTCGAGTTCTGGACGCGGGGCCTGGGCTTCTTCGAGCTCTTCGGGGTGCCGGGGCGGATCGTCCACCTCCGGCGGTGGGCCTTCCAGGATGTGCTGCTCGTGCCGGGCGAGACCGCACAGGAGACAGCACCCGGCCTGCGGGTCAGCTTCGCGTGCGTGCTCGGCCAGATCGAGCCGCTCGTGGCGGCCTGTCGTGCGTGGGGTCCCGGCACGGTCGGGGATCCGATCGACACGCCCTGGAACACCCGGGATGTGGAGATCGTGACCCCCGAGAACGTGCGCGTCGTCTTCACGGCGGCGAAGCCCTACGAGCCGGGGAGCGTCGAGGCGGCCACCCTCGCGGAGATGGGCATCCGTCCGCCCGCGGACACGGCGGAGGTCGGAGGAGGAGTGGATGCCGGATGACAGCGGCGCCGCGGACCTGACCGTCGGTCGGGCCGCGGCGCTCGCCGGGGTGACGGTGCGGACGCTGCATCACTGGGACGACATCGGTCTAGCCCGTCCGTCCGCGCGTTCGGCGGCCGGATACCGGGTGTACACGGACGTCGATCAGGAGCGCCTGCGGCGCATCGTCGTCTATCGCGAACTCGGTCTCGGCCTCGAGGCGATCCGCCGGCTGCTGGACGATCCGGCCACGGACATCCTCACCGCGCTGCGCGCGCAGCAGGAGCAGCTCGCGGCCCGGATCGCACGCCTGACGGATCTGCAGGCTGAACTGGAGCGGATGGTGACCGCCCACGAGCGCGGCCTGATGCTGAGCGCGGGCGAGCAGCGCGCGGTGTTCGGGCCCGATTGGGACCCGTCCTGGCCGCTCGATGCGCGCCGCCGCTGGGGTGACACGGTGCAGTGGCAGCAGTACGCGGAGCGATCCGCGGCGCGCGATGCGGGGGAATGGCAGGCGGTCGCGGACGCGATGCGGGAACTCGAGTCCGCCCTCGCGACGGCCATGGATGCCGGTGTGGCTCCCGGGACGGCGGACGCCGATGCGCTCGTCGAGCGACACCGTGCGGTGTTCTCGGCCTACTTCCCGTTGAGCAGGGAGATGCAGGTCGTGCTCGGTCGGCTGTTCGTCTCCGACCCCGGCTATGCGGCGCACTACGACGGCATCCGCGCGGGGCTGGCGGAGTGGTTCCGCCGCAGCATCGAGGCCGAGGCCCGGCGTCATGGCATCGATCCGGAGTCAGCGGTCTGGCGGTGACCCCTCTGCGCCCGCCGGGTCAGGCCGCGTGCGTCCGGGGATCCGCGTCCGTGACGGCGAACGAGGCACGGACGGCCTCCTCGAGGTCCGGGTAGCGGAAGGTGAAGCCGGCGGCGGTGAGCTTCTCGGGGAGGACCCAGCGGCTCTTGAGCACGAGCTCGGTCTCGGTGCGGATGCCGATGGCGCCGAGCTCGAGCATCCAGCGCGGCATCGGCGGGCCGACCTTCGCCCCCAGCACGCGGCGCACGGTGGCCATGAAGGCGGCGTTGTCGACGGGGTGCGGCGAGGCGGCGTTGACCGGCCCGTCCAGAGCGGGGGTCTCTTCGAGGAACTCGATGATGCGCGCCACATCCTCGATGTGGATCCAGCTGAAGCGCTGCCGTCCGCGACGGGCGCCGGGGAGATGTGCGGTACCGGCGGCGCGGCGCGCGGGACCGACCGGCCAGAACCCGTCGTACTGGGGGCCGCCGAGGCCCAGCCGTGCGAGGGTGCGGAGCGGTTCCAGCACACCGCCGTCGCCGAGGACGATGGCGGTGCGGAGGGCCACACGGCGGGTGCCGGGGAGCGCGTCGGCGAAGAGGGCGCGCTCCCACGCCTTGGCGACCTCGACCGAGAAGCCCGTGCCGATCTCGCCGGAGGACTCCGTCATCGGCCGGTCCTCGGCGTGCCGGTAGATCGTGGCCGTCGAGGAGTTGATCCACAGCGGCGGCGGGGTGGCCGCGCGGGAGATGGCGCGGCTCAGGGCCGCGGTCGTGTCCAGGCGGGAGCGGAAGATCTCGGCACGGTTGCGCGGCGTGTAGCGGCAGTTCACGCTCGTGCCTGCGAGGCCGATCACGAGCGAGGCCCCGTCGACGGCGGCGTCGATGCCGTCCTGATCGCTCCAGGTGAGGTCGCTTCCCGAGCGGGAGATCGTGACGACCTCGCGCCCGGCATCCCGGAGTCGCGCCGTGAGGAATCGCCCCATGAACCCTGTGGCCCCGCCGATGACCGCCCGGTCCGTGCTCATGCGCTGTCGTCCTTCCGATCGGGTTCGAGGGCGTAGTCGAAGTCGCCCCGGTACTCGTAGAGGCGACCGAGGAGCGGGGCGTCGACCGTCAGGCGCACCCGCTGACGACCGGCCTCGTCGTCCCAGCGCTCGACGAGCCGGACCACGGGAGCCACGATCCGCGGGATGCGGAGCCGGAAGCGCCCGAGACGGATGCCCACCGCGCGACTGGTCAGGTGCAGGGCGCTCGCGCGGGGCTCCACGGCGAAGCAGGCGACGACAAGCCCGGGCTCGCCGAGCTCGTCGACGATGCGGCCGTGCCGCGTCGGTGCCACGGCGTCGCGCATCACCCATGGCCCGCTCGCGAACAGGAAGGTGCGCTCGGCGATCGCACGGGAGGCGATGGTGCGGTTCTCGATGCGGAACGGCACGTCGCGTTCCCAACGTGCGGCGATCACCCCGCGCCGTTCGAGGCGGCGGAGGAGCGGCCAGAGCACGCGGCGCGGCGTGCCGACGCGCTGGAACGTGCCTTCGCCGACGCCGACCATCCCGTCCGGGACCGCCTGGAAGTAAATCCGGAGTCGGGGGTGAAGCTCGGCGAGGCGCTCGCCGAGGGCCCTCGCGTACGGGGACTGCGGCACGGGCGTCACGGTTCGAGCCTAGTCCGCGGAAGTGCCGTCCCGGCCCGCGCCGTCCGCCGGGCGGAGCAGACGGTCGAGGAGGGCGAGGGCCTCGTGCTGCGGAGCCGTGTCGTCCAGCAGCCACTGCGTCTGCAGGCCGTCCGAGGCCGCGACGACGAGGGCGGCGACCGCGAGGGGATCGACGTCGGCCCGGATGCGCCCGTCCGTCTGCTGCTCGCGGACCGTCTCGGCGATGTCGGCCCGCAGGCGGGCGAAGCGCTCGGTCGCGAAGGCGCGGGCGGCGGGATGGCCCTCCTCGAGCGCGCTGGCGACGAGCGTGGAGTACAGCTGCACCAGACCGGGGACCTCGCGGTTGGCTCTGGCCGACCGGATCATCCCCTCGACGGGGTTCGCGGGTTCCGGCTCGGTCTTGCGTCCCGGGGCGTTGCTCTCGACGTAGACCGCGACGAGCAGCTCCTCCAGCGACCCGAAGTAGTGGGTGAGGGCGGCATGCGTCACCCCCACCTCCTTCGCGATCGCCCGCAGACTCGTGCGGTCGGCGCCGCGGGCCGCGAACACCTCGATCGCGCGGTCCAGGATCTCCTGGCGGCGGGCGATGCCCTTGGCGTACGTCCCACGGGGACGCGGGCGTCCGGAGTCGTCGGAGGGGGCGGCGGGCATGTCCCGAGTCTATCGACAAGAAACTTCCACCTGGAGGTATTCGGTGCTAGCGTGCGTGCAGGGCGCCCAACGCCCGCCTGTCACCGACGACCGAGGAGCACGACCGATGACGATCCAGAACTCTCTGCAGCTGTTCACGATCCGCGAGCAGCTGGAGGCCGACCTCGAGGGCACGCTCGCCGCGGTGGCGGCGCGCGGGTTCACCGCGGTCGAGCCCTACGACTTCGTGCGCCGGGCGGACGCCATGGCCGCCGCCGTGTCGGCCGCGGGACTGACCGCCCCGTCCGGGCATGCGTTCCTCGCGACCCCGACCTTCGTGCGCCCGGACGGCTCCGGCACCACGGCTCCCGTCCCTCCGCCCGCGGAGGTCTTCGCGGCCGCGAAGACGCTCGGCATGGACACGGTGATCGATCCCTACACCGAGCCGGCGCGCTGGGAATCGGTCGACCAGATCGTCGAGACCGCCCGGCTGCTCAACGAGGCGGCGGAGATCGGCGCGGAGGCCGGTGTCCGAGTCGGCTACCACAACCACGCGCATGAGCTGGAGGCGGTGTTCGACGGGGTGACCGGGCTGGAGATCCTCGCGGGGCACCTCGACGAGCGCGTCGTGCTGGAGGTCGACCTGTACTGGGTCGCCCGGGGCGGCGTCGACCCGGTGGCCCTCGTGGAGCGTCTCGGCGAGCGCGTGATCGCGGTGCACGCGAAGGACGGCACCCTCGACCCCGCGCTGCTGGACGCGTACCCGCCGGCCGATCAGGTGCCCGCGGGCGACGGGGCCGTGCCGCTCCGGGAGGCCATCGCCGCCGCGCCCGCGCTCGAACTCGCCATCGTGGAGTTCGACCACTACGACGGTGACCTGTTCGACGCCATCGAGCGCAGCCGGGTCTTCCTCGACGCCGAGGCCGCGCGCTGATGGTGCGCGGGGGTGGCGTCGTCGGCGTCGGCCTCATCGGCGCCGGAAACATCAGCGATCAATACCTGCAGAACCTCACGCGCTTCCCGGACGTGGTGGTGCGGGCGATCGGCGACCTCGTCGAGGAGCGGGCGCGCGCGCAGGCCGCGGCGTACGGGGTGCCGCGGGCCGGGGGTGTGGAGGTCGTGCTCGACGATCCCGACATCGACATCGTCGTGAACCTCACGATCCCGGCCGCGCACGTCGCCGTCTCGGAGGCGATCGTCGCCGCCGGGAAGCACGTGTGGACCGAGAAGCCGCTCGGCGTGGACCGCGAGGAGGCGCGACGCCTGCTGGAGACGGCCGCGTCGGCCGGGCTCCGTGTCGGCGTCGCGCCCGACACCGTCCTCGGCCCGGGCGTGCAGACCGCGAAGCGCGCGATCGCCCGCGGCGACATCGGCCGTCCGCTGTTCGGTCAGACGACCTTCCAGTGGCAGGGACCGGAGATCTTCCACCCGAACCCCGCGTTCCTCTATGCGAAGGGGGCGGGGCCGCTCCTCGACATGGGGCCGTACTACGTCTCGACCCTGGTCCACGTCTTCGGGCCGGTGGCCGCCGTGGCCGCCCTCGGGCTGCAGGGGTCGCCGACCCGCCGCGTGCAGGTCGGCGACCGCGCCGGGGAGGAGTTCCCGGTCGAGATCCCGTCCACGCTCAGCGTCCTGATGGACTTCGAAGGCGGCGGTCAGGCGCAGAGCCTCTACAGCACGGACTCGCCGCTGGTGCGGCAGGGCATCGTGGAGATCACGGGAACCGAGGGCACCCTCGTCATCCCCGACCCGAACACGTTCGGCGGGCCGATCACGATCACCCGGCCGCTGTCCCGGCACTTCGTGCCACCGGAGCCGGTGGTGCAGGAGGTCGTCGATGTCGCGCCGGAGGGGGTGCTCGCGGGGCGCGGGCTCGGGCTGCTCGACATGGTGCGCGCGATCGCGGAGGACCGACCGCACGTCGCCACCGGCGACTTCGGGTACCACGTGCTCGACACGCTCCTCTCGATCGAGGAGGCCGCAGCGCGGCGCACGTTCGTGGAGGTCGCGAGCACGCTGGATCAGGTGGGCGCGCTGCCCGCCGACTTCGATCCCTTCGCGGCGACGTAGCGGTCCACGTTCGCGGGGGAGAGCACCTCGCGGGCGACCATGATCGCCGCCCCCAGCACCGCGGCGCGGTCGCCCGCCTGCGACTGCACGATCGCGAGGTGCTGGGTGGCGAGCGGGATCGAGCGGCGGTAGACGACCTCGCGGACGCCGGCGAGCAGGTGCTCTCCCGCGCGGGCGATGCTGCCCCCGAGCACGATGATCGACGGGTTGAGCAGGTTCACGACCGTCGCGAGCACTTCGCCGACATCGCGACCCGCCTGGCGGGTGGCCTCGATGGCCGCCGCATTGCCGGCGCGGACGAGGTCGACGACGTCGGAGGCGTTGTGCACGTCGTGGCCTTCGGCGCGCAGCGCGACGGCGAGGGCCGAGCCGCTCGCGAGGGCCTCGAGATCCCGTTCGTCGCCCGGCTCCCGCCCCGTGCCGGCGCTCATCGGCACCTGGACGTGGCCCATATCGCCCGCCGATCCCTGGGCACCGCGCTGGAGCTGACCACCGGCGATGATGCCGGCGCCGATGCCGGTCGAGACCTTCACGAACACGAGGTCGTCCACCCGCGGCCAGCTCGTGGCCTGCTCGCCGAGCGCGAGGATGTTCACATCGTTGTCGACGAGGACCGGGACGTCGAACGTACGCTGCACATAGCCGGGTACGTCGAAGCGGTCCCAGCCCGGCATGATCGGCGGGTTGGTCGGGCGCCCCGTGGAGTGCTCGACGGGGCCGGGGACGCCGATGCCGACGCCCACGAGGGGAAGGCCCTCGGCGGTCGCGGCGAGCAGGGCCGTCCCCTCCGCGAGGATCGCGTCGAGGAGGGCCTCCGGTCCGTCGCCGATGTCGATCGCGCGGGTGCGCGCGTCGAGGATCACGCCGGCGAGGTCGGCCACGGCGACGGTCGCGTGCGTGGCTCCGAGGTCGACGGCGAGGACGAGTCCGGCGCGGGGGTTGAACGCCACGCGGGCGGGAGGACGACCGCCGGTCGACACCGCTTCACCGGCGGGGCGGAGCAGGTCGGCGGCCAGCAGCGCGTCGACCCGGGAGGCGACGGTGGAGCGGGCGAGGCCGGTGAGGGCGGCGAGCTCCGCCTTGGTGCGCGCGTGTCCGTCGCGGAGGATCTGGAAGATCTCGCCGGCCCCGGGGGAGGGCGTCGCGAGCGGCCTCAGCACGTCAACCATGGCGTCAGTAAAGCACAGCACTTCTCGCAGTCGGCTGTGCGACTTCAGATTAGTTACAAACAACTTTTGACGAAGGACTAGCAAAAGTCCTGACCGCTGTGTCAGACTCGCCGCCATGACAACGGATGTCACTGACACCGGTCTCGGGACGATCCGAACCGGGATCCTCGGCGGGGGCTTCATGGCCCGCGTGCACCGCACGGCCGCCCGAGACGCGGGTGGCGCGCTGCGCGCCGTCGCCACCCGGTCCGCCCAAGGCGCGAGGGATGCCGCGCAGCTGCTCGGCGCCGCACGCGCCGAGCACGACGCGGAGGCGCTGCTCGACGCCGACGACATCGACGTCGTCCACATCTGCACCCCGAACGCCACGCATGCCGACCTCGCCCTGCGCGCGCTGCGGGCGGGCAAGCATGTCGTGTGCGAGAAGCCCCTCGCCACGACCGCCGCCGACGCCGCCGCGCTCGCCGCGGAAGCCGCCGAGAGCGGGCTCGTCGCGGCCGTCCCCTTCGTGTACCGCTACCACCCCATGGTGCGGGAGGCCAGGGCGCGCATCGCCCGCGGCGAGGCCGGGGAGCTGCTCACGCTGGACTGCTCGTACCTGCAGGACTGGATGCTGCGGCCCACCGACGACGACTGGCGGGTGCGCTCCTCGTCCGGCGGGGCCTCCCGCGCGTTCGCCGACATCGGCTCGCATCTGTGCGACCTCCTCGAGTTCGTCACGGGTGACCGGATCCGCGCCCTGAGCGCCCGTACCCGCCGGGTCTTCGCCGAGCGGGCCGGGCAGGCCGTCGACACGGAGGACATCGTCGCCGTGCTCGTCGAGACCTCGGCGGGGGCGCTCGGCACGCTGCTCATCTCGCAGATGGCGGCGGGCCGCAAGAACGCCCTCACCCTGGAGCTGCACGGGACGCGGCAGAGTCTGCGGTTCGAGCAGGAACGGCCGGAGGAGCTCTGGGTCGGCATGCGCGAGGAGTCGCGGCTGCTGCTGCGCGACCCCGCCACGGCCGACCCGGAGTCCGCCCGGCTGCAGCGTGTCCCGGCCGGGCATGCCATGGGGTATCAGGATGCCTTCAACGGTTTCGTCGCCGACGTCTACGCCGCGATCGCGGGCGACGTCCCCGATGGACTGCCGACGTTCGCCGACGGCCACCGCGCGGCCGTGCTGACCGAGGCCGTGCTCGATTCCGCCGCCCACGAGGGCCGCTGGACGGAGGTGCCGGCATGACCGCGACGACGACGCAGCCGGTGCTGCGGGTGGCCGGGATCCGCAAGGCGTTCTTCGGCGTCGAGGTGCTGAAGGGCATCGACTTCGACGTGCGGCCCGGGGAGGTGCACGGCCTCGTCGGCGAGAACGGCGCGGGCAAGTCCACCCTCATGAAGATCATCGCGGGTGTGCAGCCGGCCGACGAGGGGACGATCACGTACCGCGGCGCGGAAGTGCGCCACGCGCACCCGAGGCAGGCGATGGATGCCGGCATCGTCACGGTGTTCCAGGAGTTCACCCTGCTCCCGGAGCGCACGGTCGCGCAGAACGTCTATCTCGGCCGGGAGCCGCGGCGCGCGGGGCTCATCGACGTCCGGGCCATGAACGTGCGCACCGGGGAGCTGCTGAGCGATCTCGGCGTCTCCTTCATCGATCCGCAGTCCCGGGTGGGCTCGCTGACGGTGGCCGAGCAGCAGATCGTCGAGATCGTGAAGGCGCTGTCGTTCGACGCGCAGGTGATCTCGATGGACGAGCCGACCGCCGCCCTCAGCGACCGCGAGGTGGAGCTGCTGTACGCGATCATCCGCCGGCTCACGTCCCGAGGGGTCGCCGTCATCTACGTGTCGCACCGGCTGAAGGAGATCTTCGACCTCTGCGACCGGATCACGATCCTCAAGGACGGCGCCCTCGTCTCCACGGACGAGACAGCGGCGCTGACCACCGACGAGCTCGTGCGCCGGATGGTGGGGCGGTCGATCCAGTCGTACTTCCCCGACCCGGTGGCCGGCACGGCGGTCGGCGCGCCTCGACTCGAGCTCGACGGCTGCGGGAACGCCTACGTGGACGGGGTGTCGCTGACGCTCCGTGCGGGGGAGATCGTCGGGGTGGCCGGGCTCCAGGGGTCGGGGCGCACCGAGCTGGTGGAGGGCGTGTTCGGCATCCAGGCCTTCACCCGCGGCGCCGTGCGGATCGACGGGAAGCCGGTGCGGATCGGCGGACCGCGCGCGGCCGTGCGCGCCGGGCTCGCCCTCGTCTCCGAGGACCGCAAGGCGCAGGGGCTCGCGCTCGGGCAGTCGATCCTCGACAACGCCCTGCTCGTGGTGCGGAACGTGTTCGCGGGACGCACCGCGGCGTCGCGCCGGGAGGTGCCGGGGGTGCTCCGCACGCTGGAGGTGTCGTCGCGCGGCCTCGACCAGGAGGTGCGCTTCCTGTCCGGCGGCAACCAGCAGAAGGTGGTGCTGGCGAAGTGGCTGCTCACCCAGCCGCAGATCGTGCTCTTCGACGAGCCGACGCGGGGGATCGACGTGGGCGCCAAGTACGCCGTCTACCAGCTCATGCGCGAGCTGGCGGCACAGGGGAAGGCCGTGCTCATGGTCTCGAGCGAGCTGCCGGAGGTCATCGGCATGAGCGACCGCATCCTCGTCATGCATGACGGCGAACTCGTCGCCGAGCTGCCGGCCGGTGCGGCCGAGCACGAGATCCTCGCGGCGGCCACCGGCGCCGACCGCGGTCCTTCGACGAACGGGGGTGCGCGATGAGCCGCCGCACCGGAGCCCGTCTCCGCATCGACTCGACCGTCATCGTGCTCGGCATCCTGCTGCTCGCGCTCGTGGTCGGCGCGATCCTCGTCGCCACGGTCGGTCGCAACTTCCTCAGCCCGGGGAACATCCGCGACATCCTGACCGGGATGAGCGTGCTCGGCCTCGTGGCCATCGGGCAGACGCTCGTGGTGCTCGGGGCCTCGCTCGACCTGTCGGTCACCTATGTCATCAGCCTGTCGAGCCTGCTCGCGGCGACGATGATGGCCGGGAACGCGGGGAACATCCCGCTCGCCGTGATCGTGACGCTCCTCGTGTGCGCGGGGGTCGGGCTCGTGAACGGGCTCATCGTGACCGTGCTCAAGGTCAACGGCTTCATCGCGACGCTCGGCGTCGGGCTGATCCTCCAGGGCATCCTCAACACGAACTTCGAAGGCTCGGCGGGCGAGGTCCCGTGGGCGTTCCAGCTCATCGGCGCGACCGGCGTCGGACCGATCCCGGTGTCCACGCTCATCATGATCGCGCTCGCCGTGCTGGTCTGGGTGCTGCTGAACCGCACCCGTACCGGCGCCCATCTCTACGCCGTCGGCGGCGACCCCGAGATCGCGCGGCTCAGCGGCGTGCGCACCCGCCTCCCGCTGATCTGGGCGCACGTGCTGTGCTCCGTGTTCGCGGGCCTCGCCGGACTCCTGCTCGCCAGCCGTCTCGGCGTCGGCAGCCCGACGGTCGGTCAGCAGGGTGGCTACGCGCTGCTCTCCATCGCCGCGGTCGTGCTCGGCGGCACCCTGCTCCTCGGCGGACGCGGCTCGATCTGGGGCACCATCGGCGGCGTCGCCATCCTCGCCGTCGTCGACAACGTCATGAGCGTGCTGCAGGTGAATCCCTTCCTCAAGGACGTGGTGCGCGGCATCGTCATCGTCGCCGCGGTCGCCGTCTACAGCCGGCGGGCCATCGTGCGGCGTCGTCCCCGCTTCGGCGCCGGCGGCACGCGCACCGGGGGAGACGACGCCGCGAAGGCGGCCGAAGCCGACATGGCGGTCGCGGCCGCCGAGCTCGCGGATCCGACCACCGAGGTCGCCGCCGTCGACAGCGCCGGGGATACCGCCTCCGTGCGGGAAGGAGGACGCTCATGAACGCGCTGCGCACGCTCGTCAGCCCCCGCGGGGCGGTCTTCCTGCTGCTCGTGATCCTGCTCGTCGCGGTCGCCGTGCTCAACCCGAGCTTCGCCGAGCCCGGGCAGTTCATGCGGTACCTGCAGCGCGTCGCCCCCATCGCGATCGTCGCGATCGGGCAGTACTTCGTGATCATCGCGGGGGAGTTCGACCTCTCCCAGGGATCGCTCATCACGGCGCAGGTCATCATCGCCGGCAACCTCGTCGGCCAGGACGACGCCCGCACCCTCCCTGTCCTGCTGCTCATGATCGTGTTCGGCGTGGTCGTCGGGCTCGTGAACGGCGTCCTCACGACGCTGCTCAAGGTGCCGTCGTTCATCGTGACGCTGGGCATGATGCTCGCCCTGCTCGGCGGCGTGATGTGGTGGACGGGCGGCGCGGCCACGGGGAACCCGGCCGACAGCTTCCGGGAGATCGGTCGCGGCGGGATCCGCGACCTCCCCGTGCTGGAGTTCCTGCCCTGGGCCGTCCTCCTGCTCGCCGCCTGGCTCGCCCTCGGCATCGTCATCACCAAGCGCCCGCTGGGCAAGACCCTCATCGCGATCGGCGACAACGCCCGCGCGGTGGACTACGCCGGTGCCCGCCGGGCCTGGGTCACGACCCGTGCGTTCGTGCTGTCCTCCCTCTCGGCCACCCTCTCCGCCGTCCTGCTCGTCGGGTACGCGGGGGTGCACCCGTCCGTCGGCCGCGGCTACGAGTTCACCGCGATCACCGCGGTGGTGCTCGGCGGCGTCGTGCTCGGCGGAGGACGAGGGTGGATCGTCGGCGCCGTGGCCGGAGCCTTCGCGCTGGAAGCGCTGTTCCTGCTCCTGAACATCGCGGGCGTGCCCTCCACGCTCCGCGACGCCGTGCAGGGCGTCATCATCATCGCGGCCGTCGCCTATGCGGGGGTCGCCTTCCGAGCCCGCCGCCGGCGCGGTCCCCAGCCGACGGACGTCCCTACCGCGGGGACCGAGAACGCCGAGAACCGCACCACCGCATCAAGCCCTACAACCAGAGGAGATTAGCAATGCGACGATCGATGCAGATCGCCACCGCAGGGGTGGCCCTCTTCGGCCTCATCGCGCTCGCCGGGTGCACGACCGACCCGTCCGTGGCGCCGGCGGAGTCGGAGAACCCCGAGGAGTCGGCCGAGACCACCGAGTGGTTCGACCAGGAGCTCTTCGACAAGCAGGACGAGGAGCGCGGCGTCGACCCCCAGGGCCCCGCCGACCAGCCCTACCTGCAGCACATCAACGCCGAGATGGTCGACACGTCGGAGTTCGCCAGCACCGGCGCCAAGAAGGCCTGCTTCGCGAACGCCTCGATCTCGAACCCGTGGCGGCAGACGGGCTGGATCACGATGAACGAGCAGCTGAAGGTGCTGCAGGACTCGGGCGCGATCAGCGAGATGGAGACCCGCGACGCGCAGGACTCCGACGACACCCAGATCGCCGACATCGACTACTTCATCTCCGAGGGGAACTGCGACGTCTTCCTCATCTCGCCGAACAGCACGGCGGCGATGACCCCCGCGGTCGAGCGGGCGTGCGAGACGGGCAAGCCGGTGGTCGTGTTCGACCGCGGCGTGAACACCGACTGCCCTGTCACGTTCATCCACCCGATCGGCGGCTTCGCCTGGGGCATCGACACCGCGGAGTTCCTCATCGACAACCTGGAAGAGGGCGACAAGGTCGTGGCTCTCCGGATCCTCCCCGGCGTCGACGTGCTGGAGCACCGCTGGGCCGGAGCCGAGAAGCTGTTCGAGGAGGCCGGGATCGAGGCCGTCGACCACTTCACCGGTGCCGACCCCGCCGAGATCAAGAGCATCATCAGCGACGAGCTCGCCAAGGGCGACGTGCAGGGGATCTGGATGGACGCGGGTGACGGCGCCGTCGCCGCCATCGAGGCCTTCGAGGACGCCGGAGCCGACTACCCGGTGATGACGGGCGAGGACGAGATGAGCTTCCTGCGCAAGTGGAAGGACACGGGTCTCACCGGCCTCGCTCCGGTGTACTCGAACTTCCAGTGGCGCACCCCGCTGCTCGCGGCGCAGATGATCTTCGCGGGTGAGGAGGTGCCGAAGGAGTGGGTGCTCCCGCAGAAGCCGATCACCGAGGCCGAGCTGGACGACTACCTCGCGGCGAACGAGGGGATGCCCGACGGCCACTACGCCAAGTTCGGCGGCGAGGACCTCCCCGGCTACCCGACGGTCTGGCAGGAGCGTCAGATCCCGTAACCCCGTGTGCTCCCGCCCTTCCGCTCGGCCCGCGCCGAGTGGGAGGGTGGGAGCACCCGTACGATCACAAGGACAACGATGCCCCGCACGATCGCCGTCAACACCTGGGTCTGGACGTCTCCGCTGACGGACGACACCCTGGAGCCGCTCGCCCGCACGGCGGCGCGGATGGGCTACGACGCCCTGGAGCTGCCGCTGGAGAGCGTCGGCGACTGGGATCCGCTCCGGGCCCGCACCGTGCTGGACGGCCTCGGCATGGGCGCGGTCGTGGTCGGCGCGATGGGTCCTGGTCGCTCGCTGCTCGCGCGCGCCGGAGACGTCGCCGCGACGCAGGACTACCTCCGTGCGTGCCTGGACGCCGCGGCCGTGCTCGGGGCCTCGATCGTCGCCGGACCCTTCTACGCGCCGACCGGCGTCACCTGGCGCATGGACGAGGCGGAACGGGCGGAGGTCGTCGGCGAGCTCCGGGATAACCTCGCTCCGCTCGCCAGGGAGGCCGCGGCGATCGGCGTGACGCTGGCCGTCGAGCCGCTCAACCGCTACGAGACCAGCGTGCTGAACACCGTGGCGCAGAGTCTGGATGCGCTGGCGCCGCTGCTCGGTGCCGGGCTGGGGCTGGCCCTCGACACCTACCACCTCAACATCGAGGAGAAGCGGCCGGCCGACGCGGTCCGCGCGGCCGGCGCCGCCATCGCGCACGTGCAGGTGTGCGGCAGCGACCGCGGTGCCGTGGGCGACGACCACACCGACTGGCCGGAGATGCTCCGCGCGCTCGACGACGCCGGCTACCGCGGCGCCCTGGGACTGGAGAGCTTCACGGGGGAGAACGCGACGATCGCCGTCGCCGCCTCCGTGTGGAGACCGCTCGCCGCCAGTCAGGACGACCTCGCCGCCCGCAGCATCGCCCACCTGCGCGCCCTCGGTGCCTGAACCCCGCCCGCCGCACGAAGCCCCGCGATACGAAGGAGTATCCATGAGCAGTCACCCGGTCACCCTGTTCACCGGCCAGTGGGCCGACCTCCCGTTCGAGGAGGTGGCCCGCCTCGCCGCGGAGTGGGGCTACGACGGGCTGGAGATCGCCGCGTCCGGCGACCACCTGGACCTCCGTCGGGCGGACGAGGACGACGCCTACGTCGCCTCCCGGCGCGAGATCCTCGACCGGCACGGGCTGCAGGTGTTCGCGATCTCCAACCACCTGGCCGGGCAGGCGGTGTGCGACGACCCCATCGACTTCCGCCACGAGGGCATCCTGCGCCCGTACGTCTGGGGCGACGGCGAGGCCGAGGGTGTCCGGCAGCGGGCGGCGGAGGACATGAAGCGGGCGGCCCGGGTGGCCAGGAAGCTCGGCGTCGACACCGTCGTCGGCTTCACCGGGTCGTCGATCTGGCCCTATGTCGCGATGTTCCCGCCGGTGCCGGAGGCGGTGATCGCCCAGGGCTTCCAGGACTTCGCGGACCGCTGGAATCCGATCCTCGACGTGTTCGACGGGGAGGGCGTGCGCTTCGCCCACGAGGTGCATCCGGGGGAGATCGCGTACGACTACTGGTCGAGCGTCCGCACCCTGGACGCGATCGACCACCGCGATGCGTTCGGCTTCAACTGGGACCCCTCGCACATGATGTGGCAGAACATCGACCCCGTCGGCTTCATCGTCGACTTCGCCGACCGGATCTACCACGTCGACTGCAAGGACACCCGTCTGCGGCCGCGGAACGGCCGTGCCGGGGTGCTCGGCTCGCACCTTCCGTGGGGCGACCCCCGGCGCGGCTGGGACTTCGTCTCCACCGGCCACGGCGACGTGCCGTGGGAGGACGCCTTCCGTGCGCTCGACGCGATCGGCTATGACGGCCCGATCTCGATCGAGTGGGAGGACGCCGGCATGGACCGCCTGCACGGCGCGCCCGAGGCGCTCGGATTCGTGCGCTCCCTGCTGTGGCCGCCGCCCGCGGCCGCCTTCGACGCCGCGTTCCGCCACCAGTGACGGGCCCGGTGTCCCCGGGCCGTGCTCAGGGCTCCCGCAGGCGGACCAGGCGCTCGTGCCCGGTCTCCTCGAGCTCGGCGATGTCGTCGCGCGACTTGAGGAAGTCGGAGAACGACCGGTAGCCGAGGGCCTTCTCGCTGAAGGACGGGTCCATGCGGCGCATGTGCGTCTTGACCGCGGAGCTGTGCAGCCATTCGTCGGCGTCCGCCTTGTCGTGGCCGAGACGCAGCGCGCGCTCCAGGAGCCGTGTGGCCTCGCCCTGGTCGTCGATCTTCTCCTCGACCTTGGGCTCCTCGGCGGCGGTCTTCGTCTTGGCCTTCGCGCGCGACTTCGACGCGGTCTTGGGCTTCGGGGCGCCCGTGTCCGCGGTGGCCGGCGCGGACGGCTCCGCCGGAACCTCGACCGCGGGGGCGACGGCGGGCTGTGCCGCCTTCGTCGGACGCGCCACGCCGGGGAGCGAGTCGTAGGACTCGAACTCGTCGCAGGCCGCAGCGAGGGACTTCGCCGTGGACCCGGCGACGCCCACGCCGATCACGTACCGGCCGAGGCGCTTGCAGCGCTGGGCGAGCGGCACATAGTCGCTGTCGCCCGCCACGATGACGACGTGGGTCAGGTCCGGCAGGCGGAACATGTCCTCGACCGCGTCGACCGCCAGCCGGATGTCCGCGCCGTTCTTCGCGTACGCCGCGGCCGGGAAGAGCTGCACGAGATCCACCGCGCGCGCCACGAGCTGCGAGCGGTACTCGGCGTTGACCGGCGACGACCAGTCCGCATACGCCCTCGTCAGCACGAGCGTGCCGAAGGACGCCGCGTAGTCGATGATGGCGCCGACCTCGATCATCGCCCGGTTCAGCCGCTCGGCGACCTCGGGGTCGTTCGGGTGCTCCGTGATGCGCTGGCGATCCTTGCCGTAGGAGTTGCGGCCGTGGACGCGGTCGTACCAGGAGATGACGATGTTGTCGAAGTCCAGGTACACCGCCACGCGGGCGTCGGTCGTCTCAGCCACGGTCGTCCTCCTCACCGGGGTACCGGACGCCGATCTGCGCGCGGATCTCGTCGAGGGCCCCCATGATGGCGACGCTCTCCGCGATGGGGAGGATGTCGCCCTCGAGGAGACCGTCGCGGACCAGACGCTCGGCCGCGAGCGCCTGGTACTGCATGCCGCGGCCCTCGACCTCCGAGACGTACTCCTCCTGCACGGTGCCGTCAGGCCGCACGACGCGGAAGGAGGTGGGGGTGTACCAGACCCGATCGATGTCGATGCGGGCCTCGGTGCCGACGATGCTCGCGGCGTTGGGGCCGGCACCGCGCGAGGAGGAGAGGCTCGTGGAGACCGCCCCGCTTTCGTGGATCATGACGGTGGCGACCTCGGAATCGGCTCCGGTCTCGACCAGACGCCCCACGGCGCGGATGGTGGTCGGTGCCCCGAGGATGTCCCAGATGAAGGAGATCGGGTAGATGCCGAGGTCGAGCAGCGCGCCGCCGCCGAGCTCGAGCGCATTCAGACGGTGGGCGGGGTCGGTGGGCAGCTGCTGCGTGTGGTCGGCGCTCACGGCGCGGATCTCACCCAGGGCGCCGTCGGCGAGGAGCTCGCGGATGCGGACCATGTGCGGCAGGTAGCGCGTCCACATCGCCTCCATCACGAGCAGCCCGCGCTCGGCGCCGAGCCGCTGGAGGTCTTCGGCCTGGGCACGGTTGAGGGTGAACGCCTTCTCCACGAGCACATGCTTGCCGTGCTCCAGGGCGAGCCGGGCGTTCTCGTGGTGCATCGGGTGCGGTGTGGAGACGTAGATGATGTCGACGTCGGGATCGGAGACCAGCGCCTCGTACGACGGATGCGCGTGCGCGATGTCGAAGCGTGCGGCGAAGGCGTCGGCCGACTCCTGCGAACGAGAGCCCACCGCGACGAGGTCGAGGCCGGCCGTGCGCAGATCGGATGCGAAGGCGCCGGCGATGCCGCCGGTCGCGAGGATTCCCCAACGAAGTCCAGTCATCCTCTCAGCGTAGAGGGTGGCGCATGTGACCGTCTGTGACATCCGGTGACCTCCGGCTTCCGCCCCGTGGCCCGGGTGGCGGCCGCGGTCCTACCGTGTCGGCATGACGGAACCCCTCGTGATCGGCGCCATGGTGCGCACCCTCGGCGCCTACCCCTCCGGGTGGCGGTACCCCGGAGCCCACCGCGACCCCGCGGGAGACGCCGACATCCTCCGCCGTATCGCGCGGGAGGGGGAGGACGCGGGCCTGGACTACCTCTTCTTCGGCGACTGGCTCGCGACCGGACCCGACCTGGAGTTCCGCGATCCCTACCTGCTGGCCCGCATCGACCCGCTGAGCGCGGTGCTGTTCCTCGCCGGGGTGACCTCCCGGATCGGACTCATCGCGACGGTCAACACCACCTATGCCGACCCGTACGCCACGGCGCGGGCCCTGGCCTCCCTCGACGTCCTCACCGACGGCCGGGCGGGGATCAACCTCGTCACCGGCGCCGAGCCGCGCGCCGCAGGGAACCACGGTCGCGAGGCCCACGCCGACACCGAGACGCGCTACGACCGGGCGGAGGAGTTCGTCGTCGCCCTGCGCCGGCTCTGGGACTCCTGGGCCGAGGACGCCTGGGTCGCGGATGCCGAGCGCGGCGTGCTCATCGACCCCCGGGGGCTGCGCGCCGCCGACGTCCAGGGCGCACACGTGCGGGTCGCCGGCCCGCTCAACGTCACCCGCCCGCCGCAGGGGCGCATCCCGATCGTGCACGCGGGGACCTCGCCGCGGTCGCGGAGG